>NC_019695.1:1203008-1503760 GCF_000317125.1 Chroococcidiopsis thermalis PCC 7203 | reverse complement strand
TCCCGGCTCCTCTGGAAGAAGGGAATTTTTGTTTTGATACTACTGTGTCTGATTGTCCGTGGCTTACCGTATCTTGCGCCAATTCATGCCAAAGATATCTTACAGGATGGACAGGCAATTGAATTTAGCGATCGCCACGGGTTACCTTTGGGAACTTTACTGACTCGCGATCGCAACCATACTGTAGCCGTACCGTTGAATGCAGTTTCGCCCCAGTTTATCCAAGCAATTTTAGCAGCAGAAGACGGGCAATTCTATCATCATGGAGCGTTGGATTTAAAGGCAGTCGGACGGGCGATCGTCACTTCTATTCAAGCTAGAAGAATTGTCAGCGGCGCATCGACAATTACAATGCAACTAGCACGGATGCTAGAACCCTTACCGCGCAACTTCTGGGGGAAAGTTCGGGAAATTTGGTTATCTTGGCGGCTAGCCGCAGGCATGAGCAAAGACGAGATCTTGCAAGCTTACGTCAACCGTCTGCCGATGGGTGGCAATATCTACGGCGTAGAAGCTGCGGCGCGAATATATCTGGGAATGCCTGCATCCGAACTAAATTTAGCACAAGCTAGTCTGCTAGCAGCCATACCCAACAATCCGGTATATCTGAATCCTTACGATAGTTGGGAAAGATTGAAACGGCGACAGAAATATGTCCTCGATCGCATGGTTCTAGATAAACATATTACCCGTGCTGAGGCAGAAAAAGCCAATATCGAAGCAATTACGCTCCAGTCGCGACGGCAGGGAATTATCGCTGCACCGCATTTTCTATTTTGGGCAGCTAGTCAACTTCCCAAACAACACCCATCCCAAATTCGGACAACTATAGATCGTCCCTTGCAACAGTTTGTAGAAGTCCAAGTCCAGCAGATCGTGCGCCACCTTACACCACACAACGTCCACCACGCTGCTGCTTTAGTTATCGATAATCATTCTGGTGCAGTTTTAGCTTATGTCGGTTCTCCCGATTACTTTGCCGATGCCGAATTGGGGCGTAACGACGGCGTGCAAGCACTTCGACAGCCCGGATCTACCCTAAAACCTTTTTTGTATCAATTAGCCTTGGAACAGCGGCTAATTCGTCCAAATACCGTATTAGCAGACGTACCTACCCACTATGCTATTCCTGGAGCGCGGCTTTACAGCCCTACAGATTATAGCGAATCCTTTCAAGGACCCGTGCGCGTCCGCGTTGCCTTAGCGAATTCTCTTAACGTTCCCGCCGTGCGAGTCTTGGAGCGAGTTGGTGTAGAAAATTTCTTACAACGCTTGCATCAACTTGGTTTCGAGCATTTAAACCAGCCCCCGGAATATTACGGACTCGGCTTAACCCTCGGTAGCGGCGAAGTCAGTCTGTGGGAATTAGCCCGTGCTTATGCGACTATGGCAAGAAATTCTATGGAATTAAGCGGGAGTCGGGGACAAGGGGGACAAGGGGGACAAGGGGGACAAGGGGGACAAGGGGGACAAGGGGGACAAGGGAGAGGGGGACAAGGGGGACAAGGGGGACAAGGGAGAGGGGGACAAGGGGGACAAGGGGGAACTCGGGGACCCCACGACCGAAGGGAGTGGAGATTAGGGGGCGAAGGGGGACAAGGGGGACAAGGGGACAAGGGAGCAACTACCAATTACCAATTACCAACTACCAATTACCACCTAACACTGATAACTGGTCACTGGTCACTGATAACTGACATATTAAGCGATCGCCATGCTCGTGCTAAGTCTTTTGGTGTGGACTCGGTGTTGAATTTGCCTTTTCCTGCTGCGGTGAAAACGGGAACTTCTTCTAATTTTCGCGATACTTGGACGGTAGGATTTACGACTGATTATACAGTTGCAACTTGGGTAGGCAATTTTAACGGCGAACCGATGCGTCAGGTATCTGGGGTGATGGGTGCTGCTCCTTTGTGGAATCGGATTATGTTGCACTTGCACGAAGATCGAGAACCTGCGGCTTTTCCTGCTCCATCTGGTTTGGTTTTACGTCCCGTCTGTGCTTTGTCGGGATTGAAACCTACACCTGCTTGTCCGACAGTGGTACAGGAATATTTTTATCCAGAAGATTTGGACGAATACGATCGCCACCCCGATACTTTTTATCAACTGGTAACTGCTCATACAGCAGGAGAGCCGCAATATCGGCTTAACTTACCTAGAGAATATGATGAATGGTTGGCAACCCAAGGGCGATCGCCTGGAGTTTCGAGCGGACTGAAAATCGTGTCTCCTACCAACGGCGCTTTGTTTCTCCTCTACCCTAGTAATGGTGCGAGTGACAGTCAGCAACGGCTTGAATTTAAACTCGCTGCAAAGTCAGATAAACCTGTAGAATGGTGGCTTAACGGTGAGAAACTAGCAACGCAGACATCTGATGCTTTCTTTTGGGAGCTGCGTCCTGGGAACTGGACTGTGGAAGTTAAAAGTGATGGGACGAGCGATCGCGTCAGTTTTCAAGTACAGTTAGCACAAAATAAACCTACTCGTCGAGGTTTTTCTATCGGTCGTGTAAGCAAAAATTAGTCAGAGTTACAGGGGTGAAAATGTCAGATTCTACATACATCTTTGCTAATTCTCAGCCTGAGAAAAAAGTTGAATCTAAAACAGTTGAACCCCAAGAATTTAAACTGACAGAAACTGAGTTGAAAGAATTGGCAAGACTCCAAGCAATCGAACGAGTCTTCGATCCTGCCAGTCGTCAGCGAATTCAAGCAACAGGTATTTCTCCTAATTGGTGCTGTCTGGAAGTTGGTGCAGGAGCAGGATCGATCGCCCGCTGGATGGCAGAAATTGTTGGAGAAAATGGTAAGGTTGTTGCTGTCGATTTAAATACTCGCTTTGTTGCCAAGCTCGCACGAGCGAATTTAGAAGTTATAGAAGCCGATATTCGTCATCTAGCGCTAAAGAGTCAATCTTTCGATCTCATTCATACTCGCTACGTGCTGATTCATGTTCCAGAATTTCAAATTGCTCTCGCAAAAATGTTAGATTTACTCAAGCCTGGTGGGTGGATTGTGATTGAAGAACCAGATTTTTCTGCTGCTAGAGCGATCGCGGGAAATGAAGCAGCTTGTCAGTCGATGAATCGGGTGAATGAGGCGATCGCCCAAATGTTTGCTAGTAGGGGGATGGATTATGCTTTTGGTATTAAATTGCCTACCATATTTCAACAGTTGAATTTGCAAGAATTATCTGTTGAAAATGATACTCCTTTAGCCCCTGGTGGTTCGGGAATTGCTACAGTTATGAAAATGTCTGCCGAGCGATTAACAGATAAATATATTGCTACGGGTAAAGCAACGCAACAAGACATCGAGCGATATTGTCAAATTGCCGAAGATCCGCAGTCATGGGCAATTTATTATTCAACTATTGGGGCGACAGCGAGGAAAAGCAAGTCAAAAGTTAAAAGTTAAAAATCAAAATTGTGAATCTTAGCTGTGAGGGATCGGTGTTTCTGGACTCTTCTCAACAATATCACCTGCTAGCAATTCCACATGGCGATCGCGCAGAATGTCTGCTTCGATCGTGCGATGATAGTCTTCTACAGACCATTTAGCTAGTGTTTTCATAGCAGAACTTCTGGAAATTTTGCGATCGATTTAGTTCAATTTTATAGTTTCTGGGTTGAGAAGTAACGCGATCGATCGCAGGCTGCGAAAAATATGTCAGTGGTTTCGATTCGCTACAATTTCAGTCCACTTCATGGGTGTTGCCCATACCCCATTTTTGCAAAAGCGATCGCCACTTTGGACAAACCCGACTTTTTGATAAAAGCCTACTGCCGTATCAGATGAGTTAACAATGATTTCATTAAGAGCGTTGCTGCACCGAGTGAATAGCTCTCTACCAATTCCTTGCCTAGCAAATTCTCTTCGGACGAACAACAAAGATAGATGATTCCCTCTCCGAAATGCGATAAAACCGACAACGATTCCATTCCATGTAGCGACTAGCGTTTTCTCACCACTCAAGATTCTTCCTCTCAATTCTTCTAGGTCACAAATTTGTTTCCATTCGGCAACACTTTCTGGTGTTCCATCTGTAAGTTCCCAGAGATCCGCAGAAGCCCACATGCAAGCACTAATTTGGTGTTCATCCCCTGGCTCCGGCAGTCTATAGGTAATTGCGTTCATCTTTGTGGGCTGTTGTTGCGAGCGACGCATAACTCACCGCAGTATGGTGACAGGGTAACTTCCAAATATTTCGTCTTTCGTCACTACAGGTATGCACTCTGCTAAACTTTGAGCAATTATCAGTCGATCGAATGGATCTTTGTGGTGAAAAGGTAGCTTGGCTAATTCATCTAAATGTTCTGGCTGTATTTCAAGTAACTCAATAGCATTTCCGTATACTTCACGCTGGACTAACTCAGCAAACGTCATTTCAAGCTCTAGTTTTCCAATACTAACCTTGATAGACATCTCCCAGAGACTTGCAACACTCAAAAATCTCTGATTTTTTCGATCTTCGATCGCACTCCTTGCTATGTTGCTGAGGTTGGGACTGCCCTCAATAAACCACAAAAATGAGTGGGTGTCGAGCAATATCCTCATGGAGCATATGCTTCAAAGTCTTCCAATGGCGCGTCGAAATCATCTGACATCTTTACCATTCCCTTTGCACTGCCAAATTTAGGGATCGCTTCTACCGTACCAATCGGTATAATCTTGAAAGATCTTCCATCACTACAGGTAATTACAACTTCTTCCCCGCCAGCCACTTCTTCAATTAGCTCTGCTAGTCGAGTCTCAGCTTCTTTTAAGTTAATCTGGTGCATAATGGTTTTTGGCAAAACTCAATATCTTGAATATAACTTCTGAGTTAAGGTTTCAGTTTAAAAAGCGATACCGCTCCTGATACAAGCATTTGAGAGCGATCGTAGCCTCCTTGCTGCTGTCTATTGATTTATTATGATACGTAATGAGTTTCGCGAGGCAATTCCTGATTTTTTTCATATTCTTTTAGAATTTTAGAGGTTAATGCCAAAATGCACACTTCTTGATTCTCAATAGTCTCGTCAGTCATGGGTTTTTCAATTTTAGATCTTTTGTTATTTACATCAATAATCATAGTTCCAAAATCTGCCATGCTGATGGAGTCGGCTGTATATTCGTATTTAGCAAACCCATTTACAAGGTTTGAAATCCGTTTTGCATAAAAATGACGTATGCTCATTAGCGTAAAAACAATTAAGGTGTGTTGCGATCGAGATTTTTGGCTTTATAAAATGTTTCTAAACTATCGCGATCGCCCACAAATCTCCAGTGCCAAGGTTCGTAACTTACCCCTTGCGAGTTATTCTTAGGAAAAGACATTTCAAAGTGAAATCGCGCTGCATTTGCCTCTAACCATCTAAAGGCTTTCGTCTTCTCAAAATTAGTATTTAAATTTGTTGCTGGGGTATTTCCATCACCAATATCTACGGCGTAACCTGTATGATGCTCGCTGTAGCCTGGAGGGGCGCTGACTTCGGCACGTTTGGTTACAGATTGTCCCCGTTCTGCTTGAATACCAAAATAGATGTGCTGCTGATCTTGGGTAGAACGAAAACCGGAAATTGGTACTAAACTTATCCCTGAAGCCCTAGCTGCCCGTACCATCGCCTGAAACTCCTCGGCAGCAGCTTGACGCAACCTCATGGCACTTCCTGGTAGAATTGGCACGAGTTCTGTTTCGGGGGCTTCTTGATAAGGTAAATGTCCTAAAAGGTTGTCCGAGCGAGCGGGAGAAGGATTGACTGCTACTGGTGGTTGTGGTGTTGCAGGGCTAGTAGAAACAGTCGGACTAGGAGAAACAGTAGGTGTAGGCTGAGTGACTGTATTTGGCGACGGAGCATTAAAGTACCATAAACCAGTCCCTACCGCGATCGCACCTACAGCCAGCAAACCACCAATCAAATAAATTGGCTGACCACTGGAAGCACGATTAGGTGAAGTGCCAGAATTAGAAGGGGTTGCATCCCGTAAAGCCTCTGGAATATCATCGGGCGATCGACGATTTGCAGAATTTGAATGCTTTTGTCGTCTCGATAAGTCAGCGTTATCCACAACTCACTCCTTACAGTTCGCCCCGCCAACCTCAAGTTTACAATTAGCAATTGTAAACTTAAGACTGATTAACGGCTAAGTGTCAATTCGTTAAACTGCACTAGTCCATTATTCCCCATTCCCCACTAATTCTTTCAGAAGAATAATTTTCTTTTTGTAATGCAGCTTTTGATACTATACGCCCAATTAATCGGGTTGGTTTCGTTAGGCTTTTTCGCCAGCAGCAAAATACCTCAACTCTCTCCCCATACTCTAGGACAATTTCTGTTTTGGATTGGAGTCCCGATTAGTATTATTGCCTTCTTGCGCCAAGCTGACTTATCGGGAGCTATTTGGATCGCACCTATATGCGCTTGGATGGCTATTTTACTCGGAGCAGGTTTAGCTTGGGGGTGGATTAAGCTAAAAGTCAAAAGTCAAAAGTTAAAAGTCAAAAAACAAGAGCAGGGGAATAGGGAAGCAACAATCAACAACCAACAACTACCCATTACCAACTACCCATTACCTACCCAAGGTAGTTTTCTGCTAGCTGCTATGGTAGGCAACACGGGTTATATTGGGTTTCCCGTGGCTTTGGCGGTGGTGGGAACGCAGTATTTTGGCTGGACGCTGTTTTACGATTTGTTGGGATCGACTTTGGGATCTTATGGTTTAGGTGTAGTGCTAGCGGCGCGATTTGGGAAGGGAGTTAGCGATCGCACTTCACTCATCCAGGCAATATTAATCAATCCTGCTTTGTGGAGTATGGGGTTTGGCTTGTTATTTCGTCAAGTTGCCTTACCTGCTGTCGCAGAATCAGTTTTATCCAGCTTGGGTTGGAGTGTGGTTGCTTTATCGTTGGTTCTCATCGGGATGCGCTTGCAACATCTCAAGTCTTGGCACAATCTACCCAAAGCCGCAGTTAGTTTAACAATTAAAATGCTGATCGTTCCTTTAGTTGTAGGTAGTGTCTTAACTCTATGTGGTTTTACAGGCGCGCCTCAACTAGCGATCGTTTTACAAATGGCTATGCCTCCCGCTTTTGCTACTCTGGTAATTGCGGAAGCTTACGATCTCGATCGCGATTTGGCTGTGACGGCTTTAGCACTCGGTTCTGCAAGTCTGTTGTTGACTTTGCCACTGTGGTTGTGGTTGTTTGGTGTTCGTTAGAACAGGGCTATTGCAAAAGTTTTATTTTGTATGTCGCGCAAAGACGCAAAGGCGCAAAGAAAGACGCTAGTTTTGACTTTTAACTTTTGACTTTTGACTTTGTTCATCCGGCTCGGTAGGCTTTGGGTGTCATGCCAGTGAGTTGACGAAATTGTTTGCTTAAATGGCTGTGGCTGTTGAAGCCGGATCGTAAAGCGATTTCGACTACCGATAGGTTTGTTTGTTTTAATAACTGTTTTGCTCGTTCTACTCTTTGCTGGAGTAAGTACTGGTGCGGCGAAACGCCAAGGGATTGCTTGAACAGGCGGCTAAAGTGAAACTGACTCATTCCTAGAAGTTGAGCGAGATCTGCCAGTTTAATCTCTCGATCTAGATGAGCGTTGATATATTCTGAAACTTGTAATATCCTACGATCGCCTAATCCTCCCTCATAAAGTGCTACACGTGGTTGAGTTGTGGCATAGTCGCGGAGTAAATGTACTGTTAGCAGGTTTGCCAAAGATTCGATATAGAGGCGATTCACCCAAGCATCGTTTTGATGCAGTGCCGAGCGCAACATCATGGCTATCTGCTCGATTTGGGGGTTGCGTACCCGAAATTCCGGTACGATCTCAATGCCAGTGGGATCGATTTCGATCGCTTCTTTTGCTACTTGTTGCAAGAATTGGGGCGGAATTTGGATGTGCAAGTAACGATCTTCGCCTTCCGATTGATATGAAGAAGGGAGATGAGCGGGGGTGATGGAAATATCGCCTTTAGTATAGAGTCCTACGTAACGGCGATCGCCCATAATTTGATGCAGGCGATTGGGTTTCGTCGCCAGACATACGGCGATCGCGTGTTCTGGCAAGGCGAAATGCTCTATTCCTCCAGGGGGTTGCTGAAATTCTTCAACAATAATTGATTCCCAACCTAAATTTTGACTCGATGCGATCGGTAATTTGGGATCGCGTGTTGGAGCGTGTGATGCTTTCGCCATCTGTTCTTTAACTCCCTGCAAAACTTACTGCAAGATTTTGACAGTCGCGCAAGATTCAAATAGATCGAAGCTTTGAGTTTCTCTATTCTGTAATTGTAACGGCAAAGTTACAGTATGTAACGCCAAAATTAACTAACCGAATTTTATTTAAATGATAGGAGATTGAGATGCTGCTAAAAAAGTATGCAAACGGGGATAATTGTCAAGCAATCGATTTAGTAAAGTCGATCAAAAGTATTGCGATCGCCAAGATTCTCGGTCGGCGCGATCGCGCCTCATTTGCTAGTTGGTTATTTCTGATTGGCTCGTTAATGTTTGTATTTGATGCCATATTAGAAATTTTTAAAGGTATTACTTTGTCTGCCATTTTACATTTTTCAGCTAGCATTATATTCACAATCGGCTCTATTCTTTTTATGCCCGATCCTAGCCAAAATTAATTCGACAAGTTTCTCCTGTACAACCTCATTCATCGGCTCCCTTGTACGAGCGCACAGCCGTGCACCCCTACCGACTCCCTGCTCTACAGTTCCAGATATTTTGTCATGACTTCTCACAGCGTTCGCTCCAACATTTGGGCTGAAATTCAGGAATTTCTCAAACTTGCCATTCCTTTAGTCAGCGCTCAACTTGCCCAATCTGTCACGGGTTTTGCCGATACGGTAGTCATGGGTAGGTTAGGACAAGAAACTCTAGCCGCAGGCGGATTAGCCTCCATCACATTTATGACGCTGTTAAATACCGCAACGAGCATAGTGGTGGGAGTCAGCCCCCTGATAGCAGCAGCGCATGGTGCAAAAAATAAATCACGAGTCATGCAAGTCACGCGCCAGGGGTTATGGATATCGGTGGTTCTGGCAATTGCTCTGATGCCAATTGTCGAACATTTGGACGCACTGATGCTTCAGCTTGGACAAACCTCCAGAACGGCTTCTCTTGCAAATGAATATCTGGATGTTGCACTGTGGGGAATATTTCCAGCTTTGGGGTTTACCGTACTCAGAAGTTTAGTAGCTGGCGTATCGCAAGCACGTCCGGTTATGGTTATTGCAATTATTTGGACGCTGTTTGATATCGCAGGTAATTATCTCTTAGGTCTGGGTATGTTCGGTTTTCCGCGCCTGGGACTGGTGGGTTTGGCATTGACAAGCGCTCTTAGTTTTTGGGGTAGATTTTTGTCTTTAGCCGTCTACATACTCTGGCACAAACAACTAAGAACATACGGTATTTTTCAGGCATTACATCAAATTAAACCGCGCATTATTTGGGAACTGCTGTGGCTGGGTGCGCCGATTGGGATAGCGACAGCTATAGAATATGGGCTGTTTAATATTGTCACGTTCCTGATGGGGATGTTAGGAACTGAGATTTTGGCAGCACACCAAATCGTTTTACAAACTACGGTTGTTTTTTATATGATTCCCTTGGGAATGTCATACGCGACAACGGTGCGAGTCGGTCAATGGCTGGGACAGCAAAACTTAAAAGCAGCTAAACGAGCTGGATACGTCAGTATGGTTTTAGGTGCTAGCTCGATGACACTCATGGCGATCGCGGTGTTAATTTTTCCTCAACAAATAATAGGATTATTTATCGATCTGCGCGACCCAGCAAATGCAAACGTTTTATCAATTGCTGCCCCTATGCTATTTGTCGCAGCTTTAGGAGAAATTGTCGATGGAGTGCAAAGAACTGCCAATGGCGTACTGCAAGGACTGCAAGATACTCGCGTCCCCATGTTACTAGGCTTTTTAGCTTATTGGGGAGCTGGTTTGACCAGTGGTTATCTACTAGGTTTCCCATTTGGTTTGGGTGGTGTAGGGTTGTGGATCGGACAGTCAATTGGACTAGCGATCGCATCTATTGCATTTATCTGGCGGTTTCGCAAATTATCCTCCCGCAAGCAATTACAATATTCTCTTTATTCCTGTCCCCCAAATTCTTAAACTTGTGGACAACATCCGTCCCTACGAGACTCCCGCTTCCTGATGCAATGCAGCTAATTCTGCAATATTCATCTTTTCATAAGGCTCAAACGGTTGGTGAATCCAAGGACTATCGGGTAAGTAATCGACATAATAATCTGGGACAAACGCAGAACAGCCTTTGTACCACAGAACAGCGGTGCGAATTTCTTCAACTTCCGTACCAAATTGCTCTTGCAACCAGGGAACAGTCTGCTGTAGCGTCACGCCAGAGTCTACCAAATCGTCAACCAAGAGGATGCGAGAACCTAATTTATCTGTTGTCATGGTTAAGTAACGGGAGACAACTAGACTACCTCTTTCTTGCTTACCTGCACCCACATAAGATGAAGTCGCTAAAATTGCTAGCGGCTGTTCGTAAATGCGGGAAAGAATGTCGCCTACCCGCAAGCCTCCCCGCGCGAGACAGACGATTTGATTGAATTGCCACTGCGACTGATAAACCTGGACTGCCAACTTCTCAATTGTGCGGTGGTAGTCCGACCAAGAAACATAAAGATCTGACATAAGGGGTACAATTTAGCGCTAATACTAGATGGCAGAGTCATTTATTCTAAACTTTTACCATCTTGTTTATGCATAATTCCTCCCCTAATGGTGATTCTGAAGCAACATCTTTTAGTGACAAGTTAGACTTAAAAACCAAACTTGCCTATGGTGCAGGGGATCTGGGACCAGCAATTGCTGCTGGGATTGGCGGATTTTTTCTACTGGTTTTTTTTACAAATGTGGCTGGTATTCCCGCCGGGTTAGCAGGCAGCATTTTGCTGATTGGCAAAATCTGGGATGCAGTTAATGACCCAATTGTAGGAGTGCTGACCGATAAAACTAAATCTCGCCGTTGGGGTCGGCGTTTACCTTGGTTATTTTATGGAGCCATTCCCTTTGGGATTTTCTTCTTTTTACAGTGGATTGTACCGCGCTTTAGTACCGAGCCTACCAGCCAAATGTGGAGCTTGTTTTGGTATTACGTCGTCATTGGGGTAGTGTCTCAAGTTTTTTATACTGTGGTCAATTTGCCATATACGGCAATGACTCCAGAACTAACTCAAGATTACGACGAGCGGACGAGCCTGAATAGTTTTCGCTTTCTTTTTTCGATTGGTGGCAGTATTTTCTCGCTAATTTTGGCACAAATTGTCTTTTCGACAATTAGCGATCGCCAGCAACAATTCTTCATTTTAGCAGCTATTTGCGCGGTAATTGCCACTTTATCACTCTACTGGTGCGTTTACGGCACGCGCGATCGCATTTTGGCATTTGAAGCCAAACGCACATCTGTGGAGGAACCCCCAGCTCTACCAATTAAAGAACAATTCAAAATTGTTTTTACCAACAAACCGTTCTTATACGTTATTGGAATTTACCTTTTTTCTTGGCTAGCAGTACAAGTTACAGCTAGTATTATTCCTTACTTTGTTGTCAACTGCTTGCAACTAAGAGAAGCGCAAGTTCCTACAGTTCTCATTGCCGTACAAGGAACTGCGATTTTAATGCTTTTAGTTTGGAGCAATTTAAGTAAAAGAATTGGCAAAAAAACTGTTTATTTTATGGGAATAATTTTATGGATTTTAGCTGCGATCGGACTATATTTCTTACAACCTGGACAATTGGGTTTAATGTTTGCTTTAGCAGTCATAACAGGCATGGGAGTGTCTACAGCTTATCTAATTCCCTGGTCGATGATGCCGGATGTAATTGAATTAGATGAGTTGAATACCGGACAGCGCCGCGAAGGAATTTTTTACGGTTTTATGGTGTTGTTGCAAAAATTCGGTTTAGCTTTTGGTTTGTTTTTAGTTGGAAATGCCTTGCAAGCATCTGGGTTTAGAGAAGCAGCGGCGGGACAAGAATTACCAACACAACCAGAATCGGCATTATTCGCCATTCGCCTTGCTGCTAGCGTTTTACCTGTAATTTTTCTGATTGGTGGTTTAGTTTTGGCATATTTCTATCCCATCACCCGCGAGATTCATGCTGAGATTTTGTTGAAATTGAAAGAGCGGAAGCAGGGTAATGGGTAATGGGTAATGGGTTTCAGTCTACATATGTACTCCCACTCGATAAAATTAAACTAGAGATACCAACGTAGATAGTGCTATGGAAACTCTCACGAAACAAAAATGTACTGCTTGCAACAAGGATGCACCACGAGTCACTCCAGAGGAAGAGGCACAACTCAAACCGCAAATTCCCGATTGGCAGATTGTGGAAGTAGAAGGGATACCACATTTAACCCGGACTTATAAATTTCCTGATTTTCAAACTGCTTTGAATTTTACGAATCGCGTGGGTGAAATTGCTGAAGCGGAAGGACATCACCCCGCATTGCTAACCGAATGGGGTAAAGTCAAAGTCAGTTGGTGGACCCATGCCATTTCTGGGTTGCACAAAAACGACTTTATTATGGCAGCTAAAACTGACGAGATTGCGGCTCAATTTACCTGATGCCGATAAAATTTAATTGCGATCGCGCATAGAAGAGGGCGGGTTTATTGAGATTGTAATGGACAAGTAGAGATGTTTGGTGAACCCGCCCCTACATTTACGCATGATTCTGACATACAAAAACCCCGATCGCGATCGGGGTTTTTGCAAACGGGTTGATTATTAATTTTGCGGATCTTGTTGCCCCCCTTTTTAAGGGGGGTTGGGGGGATCTAAACTAGGGCAACCATTCGAGGACGGCTTCTTCCTTAGTATTGGTATTGCGCGAAGGGGTTTCGCGGTTGAACTTCATGTGAATCGAACGAGTTTGTTCGCCATCAGCTGCAACAGCCATAATTGGGTAGTCAATTAACCCATCTTGGAATGACATCTGGAAGCGGAATGTCCCATCTGGATTGAGTTTAATCGGACGACCACCGATAGTTACTGTTGCATCTGGTTCGGTTGCCCCGTAGACAATTAACTCAGCATCGGCAACTAACCAAAACTGACGCGGACGCATGGGAACGGCAGAAGCGGAGAAGCCTACGCCGGACATACCTACGCCAGACATGGTTAAACCAGATACGGTAGGTACTGCCCACATTCCTACGCCAGAGGGGAAGACATAAGAACTGATCGCTTGTTCTGGAACTTGCTGCATGGAACCGAACAGAGAACCCGCAACTCGCTGCGCTTCTGCACCTTGAGCCATGCCGAAAATTTCATCGTAGATTGGATTGCCAGTAGCGGCTGCACCACCAGCTGCCATTGACATACGCTTAGCAGGGGGAACCAGTTCAAATACAGTCTTACCGCGCAGATCTTCTTCCATGCTGACGGTAACGAAGTGGTCTTCAATCCAGTCGCTAGGATAGACGGGGGGAACGTGGACGGTAGCAGAACGAGCTAGAACTAGAAAACGACCGTCAACGCAACGATAACCGATATCTACTGCGTAATCGCGATCGCTTACTGGGATCGGTAAATACCATTCCCGCGCTAGTTCGTCGCAAGGGTATTCTTGAATGCTGTGGGGGCTTTGAAATTCGATATTAATATCTGTCACGTCGTAGAGGCGCAACGCCAACTGTTGTCCGCCTTGGCGACGCAGTTCTTCTTTGTGGTCGTTGGGAATATCCCAGTACGTATACGACCATTGCGGATCGCGGGGCATCAGCACAATTCGGCTTTCGCCGTAGCCTCCAGGTAAATCCGCCAAACCCTCATCCACGTCAGCTAAGGAACCACCAGTCCGGTCTTCTTGTCCCAGTTCAAATTTAGCTGCTTCCACTGTTTCTTGTGCCTCCAGATTACGCGGTTGAGTGCTAGAGAGTTTAGTACGCTCGGCTTGTTGTATTGCTGCCAATAGTTGCGACTTACGCATTCGACTGTAGCGGGAGATGCTATATTCACTAGCAACCCGACGCAACTGCCGCAGTGTCATGTCGTCTAGAGGTGGGCGTTCTTTCGCCATAGATTTGACCTCCGATATGAAGTACGAATTCGGAATTCGGAATTCGGAATTCAGAATTAGTGAAAGAGAAGCTCTCTTCTCCCTTTTCCCCGATCGCCATCTTTGCCTTGCGGCAGACAGTATTTTTTTGGGATCGCGGGGATCGCTTTGTTTACTATTTGTAGCAAAAAAACTCTTAGCAAGATCGTTGTTAAAAGACCGATTTCCATCGATCCCACGCAGGTATCGGTTTTTGGGGATCGTTATGTCATGAATTCATGACATAATATTGAAAGCGATCGCGTACTCCTTCAGTTATGTCAAATTTTAATGACATTACATGGCGATCGCTTTCATGTAATCGGGCAGACAGCCATAAAGATTTTTATGAGTAGGGGCGCACAGCCGTGCGCCCCTACAAACGTCACATACGCGATCGAGTCCCAATACTTCCTGGTTAAGACAAGATCCCCCCTAACCCCCCTTTTTAAGGGGGGGATTTTTGCCCCCTTTTTAAGGGGGTTGGGGGATCTTCAAGATCTTTGCAGTGCTAACCGAGAAGTATTGGATCGAATCCCTAATTCCCAAAGACGTACAACCACAAAGGCAGGACGAGAAGATAGAGAATAGTAGAAAGAATAATACTGCTGGCGATCGTCGTCCGGTCGAGTTCGTACTCTTCAGCAAAAATCAGTCCGGCAAAAGCAGTTGGAACGCCAGACATCAACACCATTGCCAAACGGCGATCGCCCGATAACCCCAATACAAAAGTAGTTGCTACACCCACCAATCCGGGGATAACGATGACTCGCAATACAGCCGGAATTATCCCTTGTTGAAAGCTTTTCCATCCAGGTAGTTGAGACAACCGCATCCCAATTAGTAGAAAAGCGCAGGCGATAACAACATCAATCGATCCCTGCAAGCCTGACTCAATTACAGGTGGGAGTGCCACATCTTGAGTAAAATAACCGATCGCAAAAGCCCAAAGAATCGGTACGGTTAAAACATCTCGAAGATGAATCCACCAGTGATGGGATTGTTCGGAACGACCGAAATAACTAGCAATGAGTACTCCAAACCCGTAAGCACCAACTATGTTATGAGTGATGCTGAAAAATACGATCCAGCTCAAGTACTCTGGATCGATAAAGGTAGGGACGATACTCAATCCTACAAAACCCGTATTTCCTAGCGCCGCAGCTAGGATAAAACTGCCTTGGTAAGATGGCTTGTCCCACGGCTGAGCTAAAAAGCCTGAGATATTGGCATTGGTCGATCGCGCGGCAAACTGCTGCAAGCCCACTAAACATAAATAAGCGATCGCCACCCCAGTGCCAATCGCTGCTAAAGTAATCCCTGGAGCCAATCCCGCTGGCTCTGAAAAATTGGTTTGACGCGCCAAAGCCAGAATTTCCAAAGGAATTCCCACCCAGTAGAGACCGCGCCCCAACCAATGGGGTAAAGTCTCCGGTACTAGGCGAAGCATTATTAGCCCCAAACTAGTCCACGCAATCAGGGGCAGGTAAGCATGAAATAAAGTTTCTGTCATATTGAGCTATTAGCTATTAGCTGTGAGCCGTTAGCTGTTTGAGCGACGTGCGAGTGTAAACACAGGAGTGAAGCTAAACCCTAACCCCACAAGTTACAATCCTAATCGCTAATTGCCAATTGCTAATCGCTAAAACTGCTATTTCAGCACCTTCATAGTCTGAATTCGCCAATTACCATTTTGGCGCACTAAGTTGTACTGCACGCGCAGCTTTTCATTATAAGAAGCAGCTCGGTTCAGGCGGTTTCTTTCGTAAACTTGGGCTACTTCTACAACTGTCGCATCTACCTGGGCGCGATCGCTGTTTTTTGGGTCATTTTTCACGCCATTGACCTGAAGGCTGTGCTTGTAGCGCCGGACGCGGCGATTGAGCAAATCGTCTTGAACGCGCTTTTGCCACTGAGATAAAGCTGGCTCGACCAGAATTTGCTTTAATTTATCTGTTGTGTGTTCCGAGCCAAAAGCGGCGGCTTTTGCCGCTAGCCAAGCTTGAATCACTGGAGCTGCTGTATCCCGATTTAAGGGTTTTGGTACTGCTGGCTTTGGCTGCGGTCGAGGAATTGCTACAGGCGGTTGGTTCAACTCTACGACTAGTTGTTCTGAGATGACAGGTGGCTGTTGGGCTATGGGTGGAGTTGCGGTTCTGTGGAATAAGGCGAAGATTTGACTGGCGAGAAACCACAAGACAGCTAAACCGAGAGCCCCGCCACCTAACAGTATTGCCAAACGACCAATCTTGAGAGAACCAAAGCCGAGCGCACCAGTGGTGCGCTCCTTGCCATTATCATAGCTTCCTCGCCGTGGCGGACGATTTTTTGAATTGCGGCGCTGGCGAGGTGGTGTAGCTTTTTCCACCCCAGAAGTTGTCTTCGTAGCACTTGAGCTTGCCGTCACTGGCTCTGGATTGGACAACACAGCCACAGTTCCTTGAGAGGAGTTGTCATCTCCTCTGACCTCTAGCTCCCCTGCTCCCCTGCTAGTTGCGGCACTAGCTGCGATCGCCTGTCGTTGACCATTTCTGGCTGTCTCCCGCCCGTTTCCGTCCGTAGCGCGGTCTGCTGGAGCGACAAACTGGTATTCTGCGATCGCATAGTCTGGTTGGCTAGGTAAAGCTTCTAAGTATTCCTGCACGCCAGGATCGGCAAAATAGTCTTTGAGCGAAGCGGTTCGAGTCGCCAAATCGCGAAAGTGAGGAAAGACTTCTGTTTGTAACCACGTTTCGCTATACAGACACAATCCAGGCAGAAGATCGGGCGCACCTTGAGAATTTTTGCGGATAACGGCTAGAGGTTCTTCTTCTTGACTGTGTTGAAGGGCTTCAGTTGCTTCGACTGTTTGACCCAGCAGCAGAGAGCAGATTGCTTGTTCTAGATATAAATCTTGGCGTTTTCCCAACCGCAGCAACAGGATCTTGGCTTGGTGAATCAATGCGGGCATTCGTGCCGCAAACCCCCTGGCAATGGAGGCGTAGACAGCTAAATACGTTGCTACTGCTGAAGGACGCTGGCTTTCTGCCTCAAATAGGCTTTGCTGTTCTGCGGCTGTGAGGTAGTCTCGTAGTTGTTGAATAAAGCCGAGAAAATCCTCAATACTCAGACCCGAACCATCATTGCCAGTACCTTCAATCCCTTGACGATCGCGCAAAATGTCCTGTAACAGATGCAACCCTCGCTGCCTTTCGGCAATGTGAGATTCGGGTTGCGATACCAATTCTAGAATGCGATAGGGGCGCAGTTTCTCTAGGTCGGCAGCAATTTCTGCCGCAGTATTGGGAAATAGTCCTTCTCGTTCTAACAAGCTATACCCTGCTTGGAGAGAAACAGCTGCATTTTCATACCGGTCGTTCTGCCATTGCTCTCGTCCTTGTTGTAGATAGGCAAGAGCCACAGCTAGAACAATATCAGGGCGATCGCTTTGAGCGTCGCTATCTGCTTCGAGATCGCTATTGCTGAGGAAAGACTGACCTAAGTTCAATACTAGTTCGCATTCTCCCGCATCTTGCAGAATTATCAGCGCTCCAATCAGCAGCTCGTCGGCAATTTCAATACTGAGGCGATCGGTTTCAGGTTCAAGTTCAAAATTACGCTCGAAACTCTGAGATGGCGCGTTCGCCTCTTCATCAACGGCATCCGCAGCACCATTCATCACCCCACTGTTTGCTAATTCATCGGCAGAGGCACGATATTCAGCATCATAGCGCTGTCGCTGTTGGGGATCGGACAGGACTCGATAGGCAAGAGAGATGAGTTGATTGCGAATCTCGATCGCTGTCAAAGAATACTCGCGTTGCGGCAGTTGCGCGGTGCGATCGCGGTAAGCTTGTTGCAACTGTTCCGCACTCATCGGCTGAAAAAAATTGGGTGGTAGTCCCAAAATGCGATAGTAATCTAATGGAACGCGCACAGTTAAGCTCCCCTGCACCGTGAGAAAATAAATAGTTTATTTATATCGAGATGTCAAGCGACAGCGTTTTTCCATAGCTTGGCAAAACGTGCCTATATGATAACTTGTGGATTTTAACCTCAAAGTTATTTTATCTACCAGCTTGAAGCATGGATCGTTGAGTCGTTGCGAACTGAAATTTTACTTAATAGAGGAGTGGCTAGTGGCTAGTGGCTAATGGCTAGTGGCTAGTGGCTAGTGGCTAGTGGCTAGTGGCTAGTGCTAAATTCTTCTGTCTAGTCACCAGCCACCAGTCACTATTCACTGATAACTGATAACTGATAACTGATAACAGGTTATCTTAAAAAATAATTTCATATTAGCGATCGCAAAGGTATTACATAGTAATGGTTCAGGAGCGGACTTTACCCGTTTTTCACGCTGCTACAGCCCAAATCACCAGAGAACAAGGGCTAGTGCTTTACGAGGATATGGTTTTGGGGCGCATGTTTGAAGATAAATGCGCCGAAATGTATTATCGCGGTAAGATGTTTGGCTTCGTTCACCTATATAACGGTCAAGAAGCCGTCTCTTCTGGCGTAATCCAAGCAATGCGACCAGGAGAAGATTATGTTTGCAGTACTTACCGCGATCACGTCCATGCTCTAAGTGCGGGAGTCCCTGCTAAAGAAGTGTTAGCAGAGTTATTCGGTAAAGCTACAGGCTGTAGTAAAGGGCGTGGCGGTTCGATGCATATGTTTTCTGCCGAGCATCGCTTACTTGGTGGCTATGCTTTTGTCGCTGAAGGTATTCCCGTCGCCGCTGGTGCAGCATTTCAGTCTAAATATCGTCGCGAAGCGCTAGGAGATGCAACCGCCGACCAGGTGACGGCTTGCTTTTTTGGCGATGGAGCCTGCAACAACGGTCAGTTCTACGAAACGCTAAATATGGCGGCTTTGTGGAAATTACCGATTTTATTTGTCGTTGAAAATAATAAGTGGGCGATCGGGATGGCGCACGAACGGGCAACTTCCCAGCCAGAAATTTATAAAAAAGCCAGCGTGTTTGGCATGGAGGGAGTAGAAGTAGACGGAATGGACGTGCTAGCAGTCCACGCCGTAGCTAGAGAAGCTGTAGCCCGCGCCCGTGCCGGAGAAGGACCAACTCTGATTGAAGCCCTTACCTACCGTTTTCGAGGTCACTCTCTCGCCGATCCTGACGAGCTGCGTACCAAGACAGAAAAAGAGTTTTGGTTTGCTCGCGATCCAATTACGAGATTAGCAGCTTATTTAGTCGAGCAAAACCTCGCCCAGCAGGAAGAACTCAAAGCGATCGATCGCAAAATTCAGCAGACCATTGATGAAGCCGTACAATTTGCCGAAAGCAGTCCCGAACCCGATCCCAGCGAACTATATCGCTTTATTTTTGCGGAGGACGAGTAAAACGGGAGTCGGCGAAGAGAGCTGAGGGAGCAGGAGGACAAGGGTGACAAGGGGGACAAGGGTGACAAGGGTGACAAGGGGGACAAGGGGGACAAGGGGGACAAGGGGGACAAGGGGGACAAGGGGGACAAGGGTGACAAGGAGGATAACTACAACCACCAACGACCAACTACCAACTACCAACTACCAACTACCAACTACCAACTACCAACTTAACTCGTGTTTACCATTGCACAGCAAAAACAACAATACCAAACCTACGTTCTAACAGATTCATCCACTGATTCGCGGTTGGAAGTCGTACCAGAACGAGGTGGAATTATTACCCGCTGGCGCGTCCAGGGACGAGAAATTCTCTACTTGGACGCAGAACGGTTTGCTCGTCCTGAAATGAGCATACGAGGCGGAATTCCCATTTTGTTTCCGATCTGCGGTAACTTACCGGATAACACCTATACGTATCAAGGACAGCAATATACGCTGAAGCAACATGGTTTTGCCCGCGATTTACCTTGGGAAGTAACAAAATCTGAAGCTGAGGACGACAGTGCTAGTCTCACGCTCGTTCTCAACAGTAACGAGCAAACTCGCACGGTTTACCCGTTCGACTTCCAAGTAGAGTTTACCTATGAGTTTAAAGGTAACTGGCTGGGAATCTGGCAGCGATTTGTCAATCACTCATCCGCTCCCATGCCATTTTCGACAGGGTTACACCCTTATTTCCAAGTCTCTGACAAAACGGCTTTGAAATTTGAGATCCCAGCGACTCAATTTCAAAATCAAATTACGAAGGAAATGCACGCCTTCAGCGGAAATTTTGATTTCGAGCAAGAAGAACTCGATTTAGCCTTCCGACCAATCTCAAACCAAAAAGCGACTGTCAGCGACAATTCTCAGCGTTTACAACTGACATGGAGCAGTAATTATTACGGGACGCTAGTTTTCTGGACAATTAAAGGCAAGGACTACTATTGTTTGGAGCCTTGGACAGCTCCACGCAATGCTTTAAATACGGGAACCGATCTGATTTATATCGAACCTGCTGGTGAAGTTCAAACTTGGATCAATCTGGATATCACTTCTACTTAAGCTAGACCCATGCATAGTTTTCAATATCTTATCTAAACTTCTGAGTTAATTTGTGGGGTACTTGTGTTAATCTAGAAAGAGTGTCAGCTACGGGATGTAGCGCAGCTTGGTAGCGCGCCTGCTTTGGGAGCAGGATGTCGCAGGTTCAAATCCTGTCATCCCGATTTAGATTTACGGTTGAGGCGATGAGATCTTTCGCAAGGTTGTCATTGGTCATTGGTGGTTGGTAAGAGAGTGGTGCGTGGTGCGTGAGAAGAGATCGCTGCTGGTCACTGGTCACTGGTCACTGATAACTGCTCCCTTCTATTTACAAATCTATTTAATTCTTAAAATATTCCAAGAATGCGAACAACCAGCGATAATGTGCCGTCAGCAATAGTCAGTGGCGATCGCATTGGTTGAGTCAACCCTCTTGCCAAGACACTGCTACTATAACTACAACTAGTTGGGTGGGTATATTTACCACCGCTGGAAGAAACACAATCTGGTCATTGATGTCAGGAATACTCATGAAATCAGTTATAAAATCGATGATTCGCTGGAGTGCAACGTTAGGAGTGGTGGGAAGTACCATTATTGGTACGACGACAATGGGCGCTCTAGAAGTCTTGGCTTTGCCAGAACAACAAATCTTGCAAAAGCTTGGACCCGTGCCAATGTTTACAATCACGGATAATAAGGGCGCACCACTGGTAGCTTCCGTACCAGATCAAAAAGATAAATCGGGAGTAGCTGGAGTCTTTATCAATCGCCAAGACGCACAGGCTTTTATCGATCGCCTGAAGCAGAAAAATCCAGAGTTAGCGAAAAATGTCAGAGTTGTGCCTGTCTCTCTAGCAGAAGTTTACAAGCTAGAGCAAACAAATAAGAAAAAGCCGAATTCTCCCAACTTTGCCTTTGTCCCAGGACAGCAGCAAGTTGACGCTGCAAAAACATTACTACAGCAAAGCGGTCAAAAGCCGGAGCAATTTAAAGGAACGCCATTATTTGTCGCTAAAGCTGGCAAGGAAAAAGGCTACCTCACAATTAAACAAGCAGATCAGCAAGTCATTCCTTTCTTTTTTAATAAGACTGAATTGCAGGCAATGCTGGAACGCTTTAAGAAACAGAAACCCGATCTCGCTTCGACAATTGAAATTCAAGTTGTCAATTTGGAGGGAGTATTGCAAGCAATGCAAACTCGCAACGACCAGGGTTTAAGTCAAATTGTTTTGGTTCCTCCCAAAGAATCAATTGACTTCGTGCGATCGCTTCAACCAGCAGCACCCAACCAACCAGCTAAAAAGCCTTAATTACCGAACAAGCTGAAATGAATACATCTGGTCTAGAACTGTGGCGATGGCGACAGCAAGCTGCAATAGATGCGATCGCGGCTGATGTCTCGCCTACAGAACTAGACTGGTTGCTGCAAGAAGTCGCAGGGTTAGATACTCTTTCCCTACGATTGGAGTTATATAAGCACCAACCGCAAATTCAGTTGAAGTTACCTTTAGCTGAGTTGGATCGATTGTGGCAAAGGCGGTTGCAAGAACGCTTACCAGTACAATACATTGCCCGGATTACGCCCTGGCGGGATTTTAAGTTAGCCGTTTCTCCCGCTGTTTTAATTCCGCGACCGGAAACGGAAATTTTAATCGATTTGGCAGTTGCAGCGGTTAACAAAAGTTTCGTGACTGGATTAGAACGGGGACATTGGGTCGATTTGGGTACGGGTAGCGGTGCGATCGCGATTGGCTTGGCTGCTGTTTTTCCGGCGGCTGAAGTTCATGCTGTCGATCGCAGTTCTTCGGCTTTGGTAATTGCCCAAAGTAACGCTCAAAATTTAGGGTACGGCGATCGGCTAAAGTTTTATTTAGGGAATTGGTGGGAGCCGTTAGAATTTCTCCAAGGTCAGGTTTGCGGGATGGTGTCAAATCCGCCTTATATTCCTAGCAATTTGGTTCCTCAACTACAACCAGAAGTCGCCAATCACGAACCGCATTCAGCTTTGGATGGTGGTGCAGATGGTTTAGATTGCATTCGTCATTTGATTGCAACTGCACCAAATTTTTTGCGATCGGGTGGGCTTTGGTTAATTGAAATGATGGGGGGACAGGCTGAAACTGTAAGCGAGTTGTTACAGCAGCAGGGGAGTTATATGAATATTCAGATTTTTGCAGATTTGGCTGGGATTGAGCGTTTTGCTCTGGCTTATAGGCGGTGATGGATTTTGTGGGTCGCGCAAAGGCGCAAAGGCGCAAAGCGTTGGGTGCAAAGCTTTACCGAAGGCTAGGTGTACGGAGCGGTCAGTGCAATTACCTAATTTTATAATAGAATAAATTTTGATTCAACTATAGCAATCCTATTTGATTCATGAACGAAGCAGGCTTCTAGCCTGCTTTACAAATCATTTAGAACTGCTATAGCAATAGATTTAGCTAAATAATTAGATATACATGTTTTAGTCAAAAAATATAATCATTTGCCAAAAGTACCGTAATTTTACTATTAGTAAGTTTGCGATCGCGACTCGATAAGTATCACAATACTTCTTGGTTAGAGCGCATAGTCCTTGAAGATCCCCCCAACCCCCTTTTTAAGGGGGCTATGATTCCCCCCTTAAAAAGGGGGGAACCAGGGGGGATCGAATCAAAACCTGCGATGTATTGGATAAGTATCACGCTGAATGAAACCCTCTGCTCTATCGGCTTTCAAGCATGACTGCGATTTTTTTAGGCGAGCTAATACAAGTATTTTATTGATGTTTTTTACTTGAATAGCTTGAATTTTGGTTGATTTTATGCTTTATGTTCTTCCAAGTCTATAGCTGCAAGCTACTCTGAGAAATTACCTACTAAATAAATCAGTAAATTTTCGCTTGAATGCATACTGAAGCGAGAATACTTTAGGTTTAGTTTAGCTTTTTAAAGCTGATGTAAAGTAACCGATCTGCGTCTGTCAAAAACCTAGATTTGCATGAGGTGTAATGATTCACAATTTATTCAAGTCGTTACACTTCTCGATGGCATAACTGCACTGAAATAGAGCGTTTTTAACCTACTTGAAAAGCTATTTGCATTCAACGCTCTGCCCCTAACCACAATTTCTCTAATCAAAACTGCTGAGGGCGAAAGCAAGTGCAAATCTGCGTGACTTGTCCCACACTCGCACGAAATTCTAGTTGCGTTGAGTGATGCATGGGGCTGGCAGTCGCTTGTCAACTTATCAGGGTACAAGATGAATTTACACCAAAAGATCCAACACCTAGCTCAAAACAAATCGTTATTGCGATCGCTCAAGCCTAAAACAATTGCCTCTATTTTTGTTGCCTCGGCTCTCCTCTACACTTTGCCAGCACGGGCGCTAACAAGTTACTTAGGAATTAATAACGGCACTGGCTACAATACCGATCCAGAATATGTCGATCGCTCCATCCAGCACACGAAGGGCTTAAATTTAGAAGTCGCCCGTATGGGTATGGATGGTGTTGGCGGTTTCACAGAGGGCGCTGGTTTCAATTGGTCAGCCAGAGATGCAGCCATCGATCGCTATCTCAACGCCGGACTCAAAATTCATCTGGTACTATCGGCACGGATGCACGTCAATCGAGACGGTAACTACGACCAGTGGAAAGCAAATTTCCGTTATTTTGTGCGTAACGTCATGATGCGTTACAAAGGCAAGATTTCTTACTACATCATCGATAACGAACCCGACCTCGACTACGGTAACGGTAAGATGTCAGCTCAAGAATGCGTTGACATGACGCGAATTGCCTACGAAACAGCGAAAGAAATTGACTCGAACATCAAAATTGAATCGCCGCCCGTAATGGGAATTGAATCCGGTCTGTTAGACGAAATGTTAGATGCTGGGATTGCTGAGGTGAGCGACTATATTGGCTTGCACGCCTACGGCGGACAAATTTCCGAGAATCGCCTCGGACATCCTTGGCGAGTCTTAGAATCGCGTGGCATTCGCAAGCCTCTAGCAATCAGCGAATCGGGATCGATTAACGAGTATTGCAACGGTTCCGAATTTGAAACAGAAGACTGTCGCCGTCGATGGTTTGCTTATTTCGGACAACAACTGAAGCGTTTCGGTTACGACCACGCACTACTATTCGATCTGGATGGTCACGATAGCTGGGCTGTTGCTCCAGACTTTAACCCAACTAAGACATATCAGCAAATCAAAGATTTACGCTTAAACGAAGCTCTGAGTAATGCCGATTTTGAGTCTGACAATAACGTTGAAACAGGCTGGATACCGTTTGATAGCAACGATGTCTGGATTCTAGAAGGTGCTTCGCCCTACGTGAGTTTTGTCCGTAACGATAATGGTGGAGCGCACGGAGGAAACGGATATGTCAAACTCAATAACGGTAATGCCTCCCCAGATACACCAGTGAGAGTCCGGCGCATTGTCGGTCAGCTACCAAAGGGACAAAAGGTCAAGATTGGTGCTTGGGTGTATGTCAACGGTAAGGCATCGGCAACTCTGAAAGCATTAGGGTACGACTATCGCAACGGTGATGCCGAAATTTCAGCTACTTCTACCAAGAAAAATGGGTGGGAATACTTAGAGATTGAAGTCCCGATTTCGAGATACTGGACGGTCATCGAACTGGGAACGTCGGGAACTGGCAATTCGGGAGACTACGTTAAGTGGGATGATGTCTCAATCGATTAATTGGTTGTAGAGGCGCTTCGCGCCTCTACAACTCTAGCTCAACTCTGCTACGACTCGATCTTCGAGTAAAGTTTGATTCGTGAGTAAGTCCTCTACAGTCATTCGCAAGCAGCGCTGTGCGTCTACTTGAAACAAAACCTTAATCCGATCGCTCCCAGGATACCCAGGTGGAGTTAATTGGGCGATTTGCCTCGCCCCATCTCGGTCGTTGAGGGGTTGTACCTGTTTTTTTCCACTATCTAAACGGCGGGTAATCAGGCGATCGCCATCAAAATATACTTCCGTCCCGCCAGTCTCCGCCCCCAGTTCTCCAACAATGAGTTCGATACTCGGCTGATTATCCAACGATGCGCCCAAAACTAATTCTACGGGATTTGTCATTGGGTAGGGTTGCCCAGGATTGATAATTGGATGCCAGTTGTGACATTGATTCCGTCTATCCCAATAACGGATACCGTAACTGTGATAGAGAAAATCTTTGACTTCCACGCCTTGACAGATCTGCAACGCACCTTGGGCGATCGCTTCAAACGGGCGATCGCAATGAATTTTTTCTGAGGGAAAATACTGTTGTACCCAAGTCTGCACGGCGGGCATTTGTGCTGTTCCACCCACCAACAATACAGCATCGATCTCTGTCACCTCTATCTCCTGTCGCCGCGCCTGTTGTAATAACTGCTGCATCGACTCGTCTAATTGCTCGAAAAATTGATGTTCTGTCAAAATCTGCGTGAGGCGATCGCGGTCTAATTCTAATTCGTAACTCTCAAACGTCTCATCATTAAAATAAACTTCGCTGGCTTGCACCCGATCGGAAAGTTGAATTTTCACCCTTTCTGCCAAGCGAGTTGTTAAAGGAGATACAGCTAATCCTCGCTCCTGAGCGAAATAATCGACAATCCAGTTATCGATATCAGTCCCACCTAAATTTTGTCCTGCTTTTGCTAAGACACGGGCAGTTTTTACTTTCTGTCCAGATGTTTTAGCAAAAGATTTCTTCCCCCATTGCAACAAAAACCCCGTCTGTTTTTTGACAGCATTTCCACCACCATCTAAGCGGACTAGAGATAAATCTAAAGTACCACCACCAAAATCAATGACTAATAAATTATCCCGCTCTGCCATGCCATATCCCAAAGCAGCAGCAGTAGGTTCGTCCAAAATTCGGACTTGTTCCACAGGTAAAGCACGACAGATCTCACCCAGCCACAAGCGATAAGCTTCAAAACTATCAACTGGGACTGTTAAGACTAAGGATTGCTCGTCTTCAGGGGCTTGAGTGGCTAATTTCTCAATAATTTGGCTCAAAAACCACTTACCAACTCGTTCAAACGAAACCGTCTCGCCATCCAGTTGAGGCAAAAATCCCTGAATCTCCGTACCAATACCGCGCTTAAAGCTACGAAAAAATCGTGGGTCAGTCGTTAAATCCAAACCGCGATCGCGTACTGTCTGTCCGATTAACACGCGATCGCTTGCCGCATCTTCTACATAAACCAAACTGGGAATCAGAGGTGGATTTTGACCCAACTGCTGAGATAAGCCTGGTAAACTCAAAGTTTCCGCTTGCTGCGTCACGGGATTCCAACGGGCTATACAAGTGTTACTCGTACCAAAATCGATTGCGATCGCCATACTTAATCAGTGACCAGTGACCAGTGACCAGTTATCAATTGTTAGTTATCAGTTAATTCTAAATTCCAAATTCCGGATTATAAATTCATCCTACCCCGTGGGGGATACAAGCTACACTTCATTCTTACCAAGCGCCCTTAACCACCAGTCACCGATCGCTGGTTACTAATCGCTGGTCACTGGTCACTGTTTACGCCAGCCTGCTTCTGCTTGCTGGAGGACATAGGCGGAAACTGCTTGAATTTCCTCTGCTGTCAAGCGATCTTTATAAGCTGACATATTTCCTTGACCGTTGGTGACAATGTTGGCGATCGCCTCTATTGAATCCATGCCATATTTTTTCAAGGCTTTTTGTTTCAGGTTCTTGCCGCGCCTGACGATGTTGCCACCATTAATGTGACATCCAGCACATTGAGTTTCAAAGATTTTGGCTCCAATTGGTGTCTCTGCGGCTAAGGCTGGGGTAGAAAAGGCGATCGCCATTCCTACGAGCATCACCAGTACTAAACTAAGTATTTGCTTTAATAACATTTTCATATGATAAGGAAATTTTAGGTAGCAACACCACTACAAGCCAATCTATAAGCCGATATCTACAGAATACAAGTTGCGATCGCGCCCTTGCTACTGATAATCTCTTTCATTAAGCGTTACTCCAATACCTGTCATGACCCTTACCCTGACCGCACAGGAAGAAGACGACCTGTGGGCTGAAGCCGCGCAGCACAACCCACCTCAGCTTGACCCCGATTCTGGGATCGAGATACATGAAATGCCTCAAGAGTTAGGCAAAGGACACAACCTCTTTGTTGAACTGTATCCAGAGTGCTGGCTACGCATCGAGCGCCATCAGTATTGTGAAACTGTCCAAACCAAACATCCAGAGGCGAATCATGGGTTGCAGTTTGGGGTGCTGCTTTTTGGGGTGATTCTCGATAGCCAGGATGGGGTATATGGCAATGGACACACTATGATTTCTGGAAGCGGCGTGCAACAGGAGATTTTCAGTACCAGTTTCAGCACTCAGCCATACCTGGGCATCAATCTCGAAATGTCTGCGGAGTGGTTAACCACTTTCTTTCCAGATGAGAATGGGCAGTTGCCCGCCGAACTGAGCTTTTTAGTGAAAGGGAACGATTGGCAAACGCTAATTTACCCTAAAACAAATCCAGCGATTCAGAATGTAGCATGGCAGATGATTAACTGTCCCTATGAGGGAGCGGCAAAGCGGTTGTATCTTCAAGCAAAAAGTTTAGAACTGATGGCGTTGCAGCTCGCGCCAATCGTGGCGGATCGGGGCAATCCGAAACCACCGTCCCGAATGAAACCAACTACGATCGCTCGTATTTACGAAGCACGAGATATTTTGCAGCGACGATTAGAAAATCCACCCTCGTCGTTGGAGTTGGCTACTGCGGTGGGACTGAGCGATCGCACGTTACAACGAGGGTTTCAATCGCTGTTTGGCACAACTGTAGTAGGATATTTAGCCGAGCAACGCCTATTGCAAGCCGAGCAATTATTACGGGAGCGATCGATGACAGTGACAGAAGTGGCGCATCGCGTTGGCTACGGTCATCTCGGACGCTTTGCCGCTGCCTTCAAGCGCAAGTTCGGCATTACCCCTAGTCAGTGTTTGTTGGGCAAAAAGGTAATTTTGGGAGCATGATAGAGACAACCAAGTTTAGGTTGCACTCATGAATCAGAGCATTTCTACAACTTCAAAACGGTTGACGTTTGAAGAATTCCTCGCCTATGACGATGGCACGGACACGCGCTATGAATTGGTGGATGGAGAATTAGTAGAAATGCCGACAGAATCGCATGAGAACTGCCAGATTGCGAAACTTTTGATGTTTGAATTGGCAAAATATTTTGCGATCGCACTTCTCAACCTCAAAGACGTTGAAATTGAAGTGAGCGGACGAGGGGCAAAAGTCCGGCTTCCCGATTTGCTCGTGCTGAGTGAAGAAGGCTACGCAGCACTGCAAGGCAAAACCCGCAACATCATTACTCGCGATATGCCACCGCCGATCCTAATTATTGAAGTCGTTTCGCCTGGTGATGAGAATCGGACTCGCGATTATCGGTACAAGCGAACCGAGTATGCAGCGCGGGGCATTGCCGAATATTGGATCGTCGATCCTCAAGAACGGCGGATTACAGTATGTCAGTGGGTAGAAGGGCAGTACGAGGACAAAGTATTTGCGGGTGAAAATCGAATTGAATCGACGGTGATTCCCGCATTTGCGCTCGCAGCAGAGCAGATATTTGCATTTGCTCAAAATTAATTGGAACAGTATGGCGGTTTTGGGATCGTCAGACGGTTTTTGGATAGACGCATCTATTGATACTTCTCTACACTGACACTGATTGCAATTAAGAGTGATTGGCAATAAAGCTTCATCAACTGGTGTCAGGAGTGAATATGAGTGGCTGGAAGTCGTCAAGGATTTGCGTATGGGCGATCGCCTCTATAGCGTTGAGCTTGCTGGGAATATTGCCGAGTCGAGCGGCTGAAGTTAAAACTGAATCCCGACTCCAAGATTTGCAACGTCCGACAACAACTGTTAAAGACTGGCTGGCTCAAACTTCAACGCCAATCGAGATTACAGGGGTACGACTTAACCAAACTGCTAGCGGTTTGGAAGTGTTATTAGAAACTACTAGCAAGCAACCGCTATCGATTGTAACTTCTGGCTACGGGAGAACATATGTAGCTAACATTGTCAATGCTCGTCTAGCTCTACCAGAAGGAAGCTTTCGTCAGGACAACCCCATTGCAGGAATTACCGTTGTCAGCGTTACCCAGCAGGGAGCAAATGGGATTAGGATAAGTGCGATCGGCTCTGAAGGTATACCAGTAGCAAAGGTCAGGCAGAGTAATGGCAATACCGTTTTCAGTTTAACTACTCCTACTGTTCCCACAGCCCAAATACCTCAGTCAGCGCCACCAGAAGGAGAAACCGCGCTGCCTCAAACTCCGACTCAACCAGGAGAATCTACACCAGAAGTACAAGAGGAAATCCCTGCACCACAAGCACCCGCGCCAGATGGAACCGCACAAGGGGACGAGGAAATGGAAATTGTGGTGACGGATGAGCGGGAAGAGGGCTATCGCGTACCGAATACCAGCGTAGGAACTCGAACCGATACACCATTGCGTGACATTCCCCAATCAATCCAGGTTGTACCCCAGGAAGTATTGCGCGACCAGAATGTTAATACCCTAGATGAAGCCTTGAGAAACGTAAGTGGGGTAACTACAAATAGTGGTCCAGACAGTTTCAGCGAAGCTGGGTACATTATTCGAGGCTTTGGTACGTCAAGCCGTAGTGGTGGTAATTTTCTCAGAAATGGATTAAGGGAAGGTGGAGATATACTTAGGGATTTTACCCCCAATATCGAAAGAATCGAAGCACTCTTAGGTCCAGCTTCTGTGCTTTATGGAAACGCCAATCCAGGCGGAACTATCAACATACTGACGAAACAACCCTTACGCGATCCTTTCTATGCTATTGATGCCACCATTGGCAATTATGACTTCTATGAGGGTGCGATCGATCTATCGGGACCATTAAACGACTCCAAAACACTGTTATATCGTCTCAATGTCGGCTACCAGAATCGAGGCAGCTTCATCGATCTTATTGAAGCCAGTATCTTCACTATTTCGCCTGTCGTAAGTGTGGATATTGGAGAGCGAACTCGCTTAACCTTAGAAGGCGAATACACAGAAAGAAGCATTGTTAGTTACCAAGGCTTGCCAGCAGTGGGTACAGTACTTCCTAATCCAAATGGTGAAATCCCGCGCGATCGCTTCACTGGAGAACCTGACGGTACTATTAATAACACTATTACCAGAGTAGGCTATCGGTTAGAACATCAATTCAGCGACAACTGGGCATTACAAAATGTTTTCTCGGCAAGAATTCAAAGCAATGAACCTGGAAATGAGTTCTATATTCTTACTGAAGATGGTCTTGCCGACGATAATCGAACCTTAAATCGTCAGGCGATCGACAACACAGTTGATTACGAAGACTACGACCTAGCTACTTACCTGACGGGCAAATTTTCAACTGGGTCAATTAACCACGAGCTACTCCTGGGAATCGATTTGAGCAGCTCATTCTTAGCATTTGACCGACCTAGCATTATCCCAACAACGTTAGACATATTTGACCCTGTGTACGGGCGTGCTACTGAATCATCCATCGACGCTTTTGATGGAGATCAACTAACAAGAACTCTGGGGATTTATGTTCAAAATCTGGTAACACTAACAGAAAATCTCAAGTTATTGTTGGGCGGGCGATTCGATCTATTTGAACAAGACTTTCGTTTTCAAAGCGATATCGACAGTGCATCGGGGGATGCGTTCAGTCCCCGTGTCGGGCTTGTTTATCAGCCGATTCAACCGATTTCACTCTATGCTAGCTATAGCAAATCGTTTCTTCCAGTTCAAGGCACTGCCTTTGGTGGTGGCGCATTTGAACCAGAGGGCGGGACTCAATATGAAATTGGGCTCAAAGCAGACGTGAGCGAGCAACTTTCAGCAACTCTGGCACTTTATCACCTGACCCGCACTAATGTCACAACGGAAGACCCAGATAATCTAGAGTTTCAGATTCAAACAGGGGAGCAGCGCAGCCGAGGTGTTGAACTCAGAATTGCAGGCGAAATTCTCCCTGGATGGAACATTATCGCAAGTTATGCTTACACCGATGCCCAAATTACCGAAGACAATACGCTTCCCGTGGGTAATCGTTTGAATAATGTACCTGAAAATTCCTTGAATTTGTGGACTAGCTACGAAATTCAACGAGGTACTTTACAAGGGTTAGGGTTTGGCTTGGGCTTGTTTTATGTCGGCGAACGGCAAGGGGATTTAGAGAATAGCTTCCAAGTTCCTAGCTATTTGCGGACAGATGCTGCAATTTTTTACAATCGCGATCGCTTCCGCGCTGCCCTCAATTTTAGAAATCTGTTCGATATCGATTATTTTGAAGGTAGCTTAGGCTCAAATGTTTTCCCTGGTGCGCCGTTTACAGTGCTGGGTACAGTTTCGTGGGAGTTTTAGTATCTGTAACAGAGAATAATAGTTCTTTACATCCATCACGGGCGATCGCCATGCAAACAGCTTTCGCAGTCACAGCTACTTTGCAGCAGCCTTTAGAACAAAATTCGATTTTTGTCTCATCCGTCGTCTACGCAAATAGCGATCGCGCTGATTCATCCTGGCGATCGCGTTCTTAGTTGCTCTCGAAACGCCATCACCGCATCAAACTGTTCCTCTGGTTTCACATAGTTTGCTAATAACCCCGTGTCACAATCCGGCAATAACTCGCTTGTTGTAATTCGCTCGTATTCCTCAGCGCGTAGATGATAAATCGTAAATTGCCCGCTTTCCCAAACCCACACTTCCGTTACCCTCAACCCGCGATAAATCTCTAGCTTATCCACCATGCCACTACTCAATACAACCTCAATCGCTAGATCGGGAAACTCCTTTTTCTGCCCCAAGCAATAGCACTCATCTGGCTCCAATCCGCGCTGTTTCGCCACCTTACGAAATGTTGCCGAGCCGATTGCATGAAAGCGGATGCGCGACTCCTGAAAGTACGCCTCCATTAACATCCCAATCGTTTTTTTGAGTTCTTCGTGCAGTGAAGAGGTGGTCATAATTTCTAGAGTTCCTTCCAAATAGCTCAACCGCAACCCTGGAAAATCATCGCCCAAGGTTGCTAGCAACAATTCATACTGCTGCCAACTTACGCCCTCCAGCACTACACGCTGTTCTGACAAGGGTTGTGAAATCGCTGAAGACAATAGTTGAGAATTCATCAGAATTCGCACTCCAATTCCTCCTTCCATATTAAAATATCGAAGCTTCTACCACGGAGATAAAATCCTTTGCGTCAATCTGGCGCGAATTGTTATCGCCATAAAATTGCTCCATTATTGTAGGCTGAGTAATCGGTAGTGAATTTTTCTATCCCACTCCCGTACGGGCGGGTTCACCAAAAAACTCTTTTCTCAACTAATATTCTGAGTGAACCCGCCCCTACGACTCCCGATTATTGTGACTCGCCAACGCTTATTTCTATTTATTATTGCTTTACTCCTCATCGTACTTTCCTGGTGGCAAATTGCGGCTGCAAGAACTGGGCTAATCGTACAATCCCTCTCTAGAGATGGCATACCAATGCTGTATGTCGCACCAGTGCGATCGCCAAAAATACCAGGAGTACTGATAGCTCACGGTTTTGCAGGCTCTAAGCAATTAATGTTGGGTTATGCCTACACGCTGGCTCATGCAGGCTATGCGGTGATGTTGTGGGATTTTAGCGGGCATGGAGCTAATAGCAAACCCTTGGCACGATCGTCACTCCAAGCCGATCTCGATACTGCATACAAAGCTTTACTCGCTCAGCCTAGAGTCGATCCGCAACGAGTCGCTGTATTGGGACATTCGATGGGTAGCGGTGCAGCGATGACAGCAGCAATTCAACAAAGCGATCGCTTTACTGCAACTGTGGCGATCTCTCCTACTAGAGCCGCAGTTACACCCCAAGTTCCCGCTAACTTGCAACTACAGGCAGGAAATTGGGAACCGCGTTTTGTTGCCACTGCCCAGCAATTACTACAACAAGCAGGGGGAGAAAGTCAAGGGCGATCGCTCGTCATCGTTCCCAATGCCGAACATATTACTATTCTCTTTCGCCAAGCTAGCCACCAAGCAGCTAAAACCTGGCTCGATCGCAGTTTTGGTATTCAAAATTCCAGCAATTATATAGATAATCGCATGACTTGGTATGGCGTACATCTATTTGCGTGGCTTCTGATTTTAGGCGCTGTTGCTCCTACGATCTCAAGCGAGCCAACACTACGTCAGCCACCGAGAATCTGGCAGCGCTTTCCTGCAAGAGGAGTATCAGATCTGCTGTTTCAAGCAGCAATTCAGGTTCACAATTCTGACACTGTAAGTAAAAGCGATCGCCTTAAAAGTTGGATTGGTTTAATCTTGAGTCCTTTAGGGGCAATTGGCATACTCGCATTACTAAACCGCAACACAGACATTGCCAGCTTAGGTGGCGTGTTAGTAGGTGGTGCGTTGGGAATTTGGTTTTATGCGGCTGGTATCGTCTGGCTGTTGGCTAACTTGCGTTTACCGCGTTTGACTCCAGCAGGATTGGGATTGGGTTTGGGGCTGTTTCTCCTGCTTTGGGTTGCTTTTGGGGCGATGGCGCAGGTAGTCTGGTTACAGTGGTGGTTGGTTCCCGTTCGCTTGCAACTGTGGCTGTGGTTATCGTTGCTGTGTTTTCCCTGGCTGCTTGCTTCCGGTATTGCCCAAAGACAAAGTAGCCTTAAATCGCGATTTATTTGGTGGTTGGGACAAAGTTTAGTCTTAGTCATAGGACTGTTGGCAACAATCCAAATGCTGCCCCAAATTGGTTTTATCTTCCTCTTATTGCCTATCTTCCCCTTATTTTTGGCAATGTTCGCGATCGCATCTGCCTCTGTCAAAGATGTTTGGGCTTATGCAATTGGATGTTCTCTATTTTTCAGTTGGGCGATCGCGGCTGCTTTTCCCCTGGTAGGATAACCTAAGCTTAAATTCAGTTGCCAATAATATCAGTGTTAGCAATCGAGAATGGCTTATGAAATCGTTGCATCGCCCAGATATGTATGCATGGTCGATTTTCGACCGCGATCGAAACATGGATTTCAATAGCTACATTTGGATTCGCCCCAAAGGTAATATCCTCATCGATCCTTTAGCATTATCAAACTACGATTTCGATCGCCTCAATTCTTTTGGTGGTGCAGCTTGGATTATTATCACGAATTCCGACCATATCAGAGCAGCTAAAGGGATCGCCCATGTCACCGGAGCGAAAATTGCTGCCCCATTAGGTGAGAAAGAAACCTTCCCCATTGCGTGCGACTGCTGGTTGATGGATGGGGATGAGTTAGTCTCAGGGTTACAAGTTTTTGCTTTATCTGGTTCCAAAACTCTTGGAGAATTGGCACTGTTAATTGAAGGTAAAACTTTAATTACAGGTGACTTAATTCGCGCCCCCAAAGCTGGTAGCCTGACAATTTTGCCCGATAATAAGCTCAGTCACAAAGCGGATGCTGTAGCCTCAGTCCGCCGCATTGCTGCGATCGATAGTATTGAAACCGTACTCGTAGGTGATGGTTGGTCGATCTTCCGCAATGGTAGCGATCGCCTCAAGGAACTAGCAGCAACGCTATGAGGGTATGGGGTGTGGAACGTAGGATACTACACCCTAATGCAGTTGGTTAGGATCTTCTAGAGTTATTGGGAGTTCGGTATTTTCGACTCGGTTAGGATCTTCCAAACTAGGGGGAAGTTCTGTATTTTCCGTTCTGTCGAGATCGTTCGCTCTTTCGGAAGTGCCTGCATCTCCAAATTCCTCTTCTACCACACAACCAGCTACAGAAACCGAATATTTATGACCTGTAGTGCTGATATCTCCAACTCTCACATTGACCTGATAGGGTTGATTGTCACGACGGGGAATAGCTGCAATTTTTAGCGGTTGACCTTCTAGCAGCCTCACCGAAGAATTGCGATAGAACTGATCCTTCGTACCATCGCTATATTTCAGGTAAACCGATATGTTGTACTTAGCAGTCTGTTCTGGCATCAGATCGATGACAAAGCGATCGAACGTAGCACCACCCGGTACGCCAAAATCGGTATTGTAGTTATTCCGAGAGATCAGCATTCCTGGTGCGGAAACGATTTTTCTCACCTGCGTCCCATCACCCCCGATCGCATTTAACGATTCACAGCTTTGACCGTAAGCAGGTACGTTACTAGCCAACAACCCTAAAATTCCCAACACGGCACAACGATAAAACACGCCCCAACCTCCTTCTGAGCTTTATTCGCCAAAAGTCTACTAGAGATAACCATATTTTTTTGGAAATGTCAAGAAATTTATTGTTTGAAGGTTGTTGGTTGTTGGTTGGCAGTTGACACTCCCTTGTCCCAATTTTGAATTGTGAATTGCGACTCTCCCGTACGGGCGCACAGCAGTGCGCCCCTACCGACTCCCGAAACTACGGCGCGGACTCAAATGCCGCATAACTACCCCCTAATCCCTCGACAATCGTGCGGGTATTGGCAACTAGCATCTTTGGGTAAGTATCGCCGTCTGTGCCTGGTTCTCCTAATCCATCAGCGTAGAGTTCTCTATCTGCAACTTTGACTTTTGCTTCCCTTGCTACAGCTTCAATCAGTTGCGGGTTGACTGTTTTTTCAGCAAATATTGTCGGAACGCCAGATTTTCTGATATCTTTGACGAGTTCTGCTACCCTGGCAGCTGTAGGTCTTTCTTCCGTGCTAATCCCTTGTAAGGCTCCTTCAATTGGAATTCCATAAGCATTTGCATAGTAACCCATTGCATCGTGGGTAGTGACTAATTTACGCTGTCCGGGTGGAATTGTCTGAATCTGGGATTTAATCCAAGTATCGATCTGTTTGAGTTCACCCGTCAGTTGTTTGGTATTGCTGGTATATTTTGCGGTGTTATTCGGAAATGCTTTTGACAAGGAGTCAGCGATCGCATTGGCGATGCGAATACCGTTTTGGGCATTATGCCAGACGTGCGGATCGGTAACGGTTTGTCCGTCTTCCTCAAGTTGTTGGGGTTTGGGAACGCCAATCTCATGCACTGCTACTTTAGGTACGGGGTTAGAGGTGGCTTTGATTAGTTTAATGAGACCAGACTCAAAGTTGTAACCACCATACAAAATTAATTGCGCTTGCTCGATCGCTTTGCTATCTTCTGGTTTCGGTTGATATAAGTGAGGGTCAGCACCAGGCTCGATTAAACATTTTAAGTCTATGGTGTTTGCCGCGATTTCTTGAGTTAATCCGCAGGTAACGCTGTTAGTTGCAACTACAAGTGGTAAGTTATTTTTCTGCGCGATCGCCTCATCCCCTTTAAGATTCAATCCAGCTAGACCAAGTGCGATCGCAAAGGTCGCTATAGATTTGACAGACAACTTTAACATCTTCTTTTCGAGCTTGGGTGATAATGATTATCATTGTGCTATAAGAAGGCGTATGTTAGAAGTCCAACATTTAACCGTCAGCTATCGAGGTGTATCTGCTGTTGAAGATGTCAGTTTTCGCCTGCAACCAGGACAAATCGTTGGCGCGATCGGTCCTAATGGTGCGGGTAAAAGCACGATGGTCAAGGCAATGTTGGGTTTAGTACCAACTGCAAGTGGAGTGGTAAAGTATCGCGATCGCGCCTTAAAACAACAGCTGAATGCAGTAGCATACGTCCCTCAACGCACGCAAATTGACTGGGATTATCCCGTGACCGTGTGGAACGTTGTCATGATGGCACGAACGAGACAGACGGGATGGTGGCGCGAACCCAATCGTCAATCTAAGCAAATTGTCGCTACTGCTATAGATCGAGTTGGGATGTGGGAACTGCGTCACAGACAAATTGGCGAGTTATCCGGCGGACAACAGCAGCGAGTCTTCTTAGCGCGATCGCTAGCACAGGAAGCAGAATTATTCTTTTTTGACGAGCCATTTGTTGGTATCGACAAGAAAACCGAAACAATTATGTTTGATGTATTTTCCGAATTAAAATTGCAAGGTAAAACTCTATTAGTTATTACCCACGATCTCGCCACAACATTAATCAAATGCGATCGGCTCTTATTATTAAATCGTCAGTTAATCGCCAACGGTTCTCTCAAAGAAGTCACGACAACAGCCAACATCCAACGCGCCTACGGTGACAGCATTTTGTTAATTCGGAATTCGGAATTCGGAATTCGGAATTAGTAGCTCTCACGAACAAATAACAAATAATAAATGACAAATGACTAACTTATTACTCGAACCGCTAAGTTTTGAATTTATGCGTTTAGCGCTAGTAACAGCAATTTTACTAGGTATACTTTGCTCGGTTATCGGCACTTACTTAATCGTACAACGGATGGGTTTATTAGGAGATGTTATCGCTCATGCAGTGTTACCAGGACTAGCGATCGCATTTTTTCTAGGAATTGATATATTTGTCGGTGCATTTATTTCCGGTACGCTCAGCACGTTTGTCATCTCTTGGATTCAGTCTCAGTCTCGAATCAAAGTCGATGTAGCAATGGCTTTGGTTTTTTCGGGCTTTTTAGCATTAGGAATTACTCTAATTACCGTACTCAAAAGTAAACTAGATTTACATCAGTTTCTCTTTGGCGATCTTTTAGGAGTCACCACAATCGATGTATGGAAAACTTTCGCGATCGCCATCATCATATTGCTATTAGTTAAGCTATTTTACAAGGAACTATTATTCTATACTTTCGATCCCTTGGGCGCTCAAGCTGTCGGTCTACCAGTCACTTTAATTCACTTAGGCTTAACATCTGCTATTACCTTAACAATTATTGCGAGTATGCAAGCAGTAGGTATAGTGTTAGTAGTTTCGCTTTTAATTGGACCTGGAGCTACAGCTTACTTACTCGTGAAAGAATTACATCAAATGATGATTTTTGGATCGATTATTGGAATTTTTAGTAGTGTCACTGGAATGTATTTTAGTTACTATTTCAATGTTCCTTCTGGTGCGGCGATTGTCTTAGTAGTTTCAGGGTTATTTATATTAGCACTATTATTCAGCCCTTCCCAGGGCATTTTAACCCAGCCAGCAGTAGCAAATCGTTCTCTTTCAATCTTAGGTCAATTCAAACAATCGAACAAACGAATTTAAAAATATAGAGACATTACATGTAACGTCTCTACACTGTCAAAGCGGTAGCTTACCTTGTAATTGCTGAACTGCAACGATACAACTAGAACAGTCACAACCATATCTTTGAATTGCAGCCTGCGACTCTTCATCAGTGAAATCTAAAGTAGGAACTTCATCTTTTGATGGATTTTCTGTAACATTGGTAAAAGGTTTAGGAGTTGGGCGATCGAATACTATGTCAACTAAGGGAGGAGATACCGATTTTGAGGTATCGTTAGGTTGAGTCACAATTTCTCTAGCCTGAGCTGGATCGGGAGCTATAAGTATTAATGCCATCAGCGTAGGACAGGCAAATAAGGCTAATTTAGATAACTTCATAAGTCACGCCATAAAGAATTATCTGGTTGGCGCAGATTTTAACTGATTTGAGCTATTTTGTAAACAATTTTTTCAATTATCTAAAATTTATGCATCACAGAAAAGAGATCGATCGCCACACTTAGTTGTCTAGATTTACAAACGCGCTCGTCAATCGATCTTTTTAGTATTACATTTTACTTTTTTTAGTGTTGCGTATTTTACTTAATTTGGTGTTCATTATTGAACATGATGTTAGATAAGCTCCTAATTAAATTGCTAGATGACTTCAACTTCCATAGCAGTTCTAAATGATTTGTAAAGCAGGCTTCTCCTGCTCCGCGTTCATGAATCAAATAGGACTGCTATAGCTGCAAATATTAAAAGCAAGTGAAAATTTCTCAGTTATGTAGCCAAATAGGTTTATGAATAAGGCTTTATATAGATCGCTCGTTAGCAGTGGTTTATTTATTTTCGTAGAATAATTTTATTGTCAATAGAAGAATCTTTCATCTATGAAAGTTGTAAACTATGCGGAATTCCGTTACTGCCGATTCTAAAAAGCTACCACTACGCCTGATTCTAGTCGTGCCGTTTGTGCTACAAATCTTTGCTGCTGTGGGACTAGTAGGGTATTTCTCCTTCCGAAATAGCCAGCAGACGATAAACGACCTAGCTAATCAGCTAATGACAAAAGCTAGCCGACTTGTTAACGAACACCTTAACGCTTATCTAGCCACTCCACATCAAATTAATCAAATCAATGCCGATGCGGTAGAACTAGGACATTTGGACTTGCAAAACTATCCTAAACTAGGACATTACTTCTGGAAACAGTTACAGGTGTTTAATGTTGGCTATATTTCTTACGCAACAGTAAAAGGTGAATTTGCCGCAGCTGGCTATTACAAAAATCCCCAAGAGGCTGTAATTGATGAAGTCTCTTCAGCTACTAAAAGAAAAGATTATATATATGCTACAGATAGTCGTGGCAATCGTACTAAGTTAATTAAGAGCTTGCCAGATTACGATCCGCGATCGGAGTCTGTTTTTCAAGATACGGCGCGAGCAGGTAAGCCAACTTGGAGTCAGGTTTACGCTTGGGATGAAGATCCAGATATTTTATCGGTTGCGGCTGGCTACCCGATTTACAACAAAAATAAAGCATTGCTAGGAGTTATTAGCGCCGATCTGCGCCTCACACAGATTGGTGATTTCTTGCACCACATACAAGTGAGTCAGTCGGGAAAAATTTTTATTGTCGAACGGAATGGATTAGTTGTAGGAAGTTCGAGTTCCGAACTGCCATATACAATTGTGAATGGTAAAGCGCAGCGGCTTAATTTTCTCAACAGTCGCGATCGCTTAATTCAATCTACAGCACAATATTTACAAACTAAGTTTGACAGCTTAAAACAAATTCAACATAGCCAACAGCTAGAGTATATGCTGGTAGGAAAACGCCAGTTCGTCCAACTGACACCGTGGCGAGATAAATACGGTTTGGACTGGTTAGTGGTTGTTGTCGTACCTGAATCTGATTTCATGGCACAAATTAACGCCAACACCCGTACTACAATATTGCTCTGTTTGGGAGCATTAGCGATCGCTACAGTAATTGGTGTTTATACTTCTCGTTGGATTACTCAACCAATTTTAAAGCTGAGTCGAGCCAGTCAGGAAATTGCTGCTGGAAATTTAGCGCAAACAATCACAGTTAAAGGTATTCAAGAACTCGATATTTTAGCTAAGTCCTTTCACAAAATGGCAGGACAATTAAGAGAATCTTTTGCAGCTTTAGAAACGACAAATCAAGCATTAGAACAGCGCGTGAGCGAACGTACTCTCCAACTGCAATTAGCAAAAGAAGCTGCTGATGCTGCGAATCAAGCCAAAAGCGAATTTCTGGCTAATATGAGCCATGAGTTAAGGACTCCGTTAAATGGGATTTTAGGTTACGCTCAAATTCTCCAACGTTCTTCAAGAATTACAGAGCAAGAACATAAAGGAATTAGTATTATCTCTCAGTGTGGCAATCATCTCCTTACCCTAATTAATGAGATTCTCGATCTTTCAAAAATTGAAGCGCGCAAGATGGAACTTTATCCCATTGAATTTCATTTTCCTGCTTTTCTACAAGGGGTAGTAGAAATTTGTAGCGTTCGTGCCGAGCAAAAGAAAATTGCTTTCGTTTATAGTGCGGAAAGCGAAATACCTTCTGGGATTTACGCTGATGAGAAGCGTTTGCGCCAGGTATTAATTAACTTGCTCGGTAATGCAATTAAATTTACAGAGCGCGGGGAAGTTAAATTTACAGTTAAAAGCCGAAAACTCGAAAATTTAAATTATCAGGTAAGGTTTCAAATCGAGGATACTGGTGTAGGCATGACAGCCGAACAATTAACAAAGATTTTTTTACCCTTCGAGCAAGTGGGAGATAATAAATACCAAGCGCAAGGAAGTGGTTTAGGACTGGCAATTACCCAGAAAATTGTTTCTTTGATGAAAAGTACCATTCAGGTATCTAGTCAAATAGGAAAAGGTAGTATTTTTTGGTTCGATCTAGAAGTGACTGAAACTACAAGATGGTTGGACATAGCTAGGCTAAGGTCTCAAGGTAAGATTGTTGGTTTTCATGGCAATAAGCAGAAAATTTTAGTAGTTGACGATCGCTGGGAGAATCGTTCTGTTATTGTCAGTCTTTTAGAGCCAATTGGATTTGAACTAGTAGAGGCTGAAAACGGTCGAGAAGGTTTAGAAAAAGCGTATAAATTTCATCCCGATCTCATTATTACTGACTTAGTAATGCCACTGATGAACGGCTTTGAACTGTTACAGAAAATTCGCGTCTCAGAGCAACTTTCTGGAATTGTCGCGATCGCCTCTTCTGCTAGTGTATTTGAAACTAATCAATACCGTAGTTTAGCTGCTGGAGCCGATGAATTTTTACCCAAACCAATACAAGCAGAAATTTTATTAGAAATGTTGCGATCGCATTTAAAATTGACTTGGATTTACGAACAACAAGAGAATCAAATAGTCTCATCAATTCAAGATTATGCTAGCCAGCCTCATCAAACCGAGCTGCCTCCGGATGAAATCTTAACTCAACTATACGAACTCGTCAGAAAAGGCGATCTGGATAATATTCTAACCGTAGCCTATCAATTAGAAAAGTTAAGCGATCGATATCTATATTTTGCTCAAGAAATTATTCAGTTAACCGAAAACTTTCAGGTTAAACAACTACGAGAAAAACTGCAAAAATACATAAAAAATTGAAGCAATGATGAGATATAGCTTTTTATTATAGCATTATTATAGCGGTTTTCAATTGGGTAAAGCACACGTTCTGTAGGGGCGCACAGCCGTGCGTCCCTACAAATGTCATGCACGCAATTGAGAATTGCTATATTTGATTTATGGACGTAAAATAGGCTTCTATGCTGCCATAGAAATGATAGATGCGAACAACAGACAATTATCTGTTGTTCGCAAAATATTTATGACTGCTATATTAAATATTAATACGATTGCTTAACGCATAAACTACAAATAAATCATCAATGTTCATTTGTATCACCCCAGCTTAAATCTGCGTTTAAGTTTATTTTTTCAACAGTAGCTCTATTTTTAAATTTAATCTTATAATAATTTAATGAAAGCTCTAAATAACGGACTGATATTAATTGTGGATGACAACCCCACAAACTTGTCAGTCTTATCGCGTACGCTAAAAAGTGCAGGATTTAACATTAGAGTTGCAATAGATGGTGAAAGCGCGATCGAGCTGGTAAATTGCGAGCCACCAGATCTCATATTATTAGATGTCCAGATGGAAGCACTGGACGGATTTGAAACCTGTAGCATACTCAAAGCAAATCCAGCCACGCAAAAAATCCCCATTATTTTTATCACTGCTTTAGCCGATCCGCAGGCTAAAATTAAAGGTTTTGCTGTCGGAGCAGTAGACTATATTACAAAACCATTTTACGAAGCAGAAGTTATCGCCAGAGTGTCAGTACATTTACAATTGAGCTTTTTAACGCGCACAGTAACGGAACAAGCGATCGCGCTGCAAAAAGCAAATCAGGAATTACAAAATCTCATCTATATAGATAGCTTGACCCAAATTGCTAATCGTCGCCAATTTGATACTTGTATCGAGAGAGAGTGGCGGCGACTAGCACGGGAGCAAGCACCACTAGCTTTAATTTTGTGTGATGTCGATTACTTTAAAAAATACAACGATTGCTACGGTCATATTGCTGGAGATATTTGTTTACAAAGCATTGCCAAGGCGTTGATGCGTGCTGTGACACGTCCGGCAGATTTAGTCGCAAGATATGGTGGTGAAGAATTCGGAATTATTTTGCCAAATACCAATACTGAAGGTGCAATTCGAGTCGCCGAACGCATTCAAGCAGAGATCGAACAGCTTCAGATTCTCCATTCTCAGTCTGAAGTCAGTGCATACGTCACTGTGTCTTTAGGAATTAGCAGTCAACTTCCGCATCGGGAAATGTCAACTGAAAAATCGATCGCTGCTGCCGATCGCGCTCTCTATTGTGCCAAACAGCAAGGACGTAATACTTATTGTATTTGCGATCGCTTCTAGAAGACTGGCAAGCTAGATAAGAGATCCAAAGAATTTGGTATACCAATACAATGCAACCAAACCAAGCAGAGATTGAGGCAATTCGCGCACAAATTGCGGCTTTACAGCAAGAATGCGCCTCCCTCAGCGCTGAGTCACCAGAAAGTAGCTCTACCCAGGCGCAAACAACAAACGATAGCTTAGCACAGCTACTAGAAAGCTTAGCAGCTTTGACGGCGCAACTGCGACAAAAACGCGCCGAATTCAGCGCCTTGCAGGTGCGATCGCAATATCAATCGATCGAGCAACACGTCGAGGAAGGGAGAACGCAAGCTAAAGTTCACGCCGATCGAATCAACGAACTTGCAGGAGAATTAGCCGAAGAAATCCGCGCGCTTAAAGCGATCGCAGATCGAATCAGTCCGAGTTATTGGCAAGTTTACTACAAACCGTTTATCACTGGCTTTCAAACGATTTCAGTCCCTCATGTCCGTTCTGATGGAGACGTGTGGACGATTGTGAATCGCGTAGTTTAGATACAGGTGGTTTAGATATAGATTGTAGGGGTGTATCGTAATGCATCTCTACAACTACAGGTAAAGGCTTCTGATAAAAATTAAATACATGGCGATCGCTACTCTCAGCGACAAGATACTGGCTAGTAGCGAGGGGACTGAAAACAACGGGTTCAAACTGTCGCAAGTTTTGACATTCTTCAATCACAGGGAAAGGTTTGTGTCTGGTAACATCATTCCAGCCAAACACTAACATTCCGCCTGGACGCAAGCATTGAAAACATTGCTGAAACGATATCTCTGTTGCTTCTTTACTATCAATCCCATGTCCGAAGACACCGTTATAAACTATTAAGTCAAAGTTACCAGGGGCAAAATGCTGGCTTAAGTTTAATAGCGAGTCAACAACGTGTCGTTTAGAACCGAATTTTTTTCTGTTCGGATTAATTTCAATCGTCCAGTACTCTTTATTTTTGAAATAGCGATTGTACGGTTTAGTGTACCAGTCGCTACCAACAAATAGTATTTTGTGAAATTCATTACATTTGACGATGTAGGGAATAATTGCATCTTCTAATACGAAGCGATCGGGAGAGTTTAGATAAAAGCTGAAACCCTTCCTTCTAGTGACAGATATCAGAGCTAACCAGCTTTGAATTTGATTGACTAAGGGTTTAGGAAGAGCTAGTTTAGCAAGATCCTTAGCCAGCCTGAGAATACTCATAGATACAATAACCTTAATTAAAATAAATTTTTGTCAGAAAAACTTTTAGCAATCTCGACCATTTTACCTAAGGTAAAAGTAGTCAATATGCGATCGATCTGAGCTGAGATTTACTTCCTGACTCGACCTAGCTATCAAATTTTTTCTGATTTAAAGAATAGTATAAAAAGTTTTTTAAAAAATAGGAAGATTCTAAATTTGACGAGTAAGAATAAGTGATTTCGTTCGCCGACTAAAATCGCTTTGTTTTAGCAAATCGATGACTTATTTGCTCAGTAGATAAACTGTGTTCAAAGTTACTTTAAATATTTTGTGTAACTGTCTAAAATTTTATTTATCAAGAAAAAATTACAGTATAAAAGATATCATTTTATTTCTGTTGAATAACCTATTTATAGACTTTTATTTGCGTTTAATACTGAAGACTACTCAGTGTAAATGTAGCGAAGAGTAACATGGTGATTTTTCTTTATCGCTGCTTCTGGCGTGCGAGTTGCTCAATGATAGTATTTCTCAGTACTACCTTATTTTATAAGTAGTTTTTTATACCGTGGTGCGTTGTAAGTATTTTTACTGTAAAAGTTAAAACTTTTAGCAAAGCAGGTAAAATTACCTTTGCAAATCTTTACTTAACTTAATAAAATAGAAGCCATAGATAGTAAGTATTTATTCCCAGCCATGTTTCCCGAACAAGTCCCTTGGCTAAGCATCATCACCCTACTACCGCTAGTAGCCAGCCTAGCCATTCCTTTGATTCCAGACTCTAAAGGCATTGTTCGCTGGTATGCTCTCGGAGTCGGGATTGCAGATTTCTGCATCATGCTCTATGCCTTTTGGCAGCATTTTGATTTACAAAACTCTACATATCAACTCGTCGAAAGCTATGCTTGGATTCCCCAGATTGGTTTAAACTGGTCGGTTGCCGTTGACGGTTTATCCATGCCTCTAGTGTTGCTAGCAGGTTTTATCACCACGATGGCAACATTGGCAGCGTGGAACGTGACAAACAAGCCACGCTTGTTCTACTTCCTAATCTTGGTCATGTACAGCGCCCAAATTGGCGTGTTTGTTGCCCAAGATGTATTGATGTTCTTCTTAATGTGGGAAATCGAGCTAGTCCCTGTATACTTGCTGATCTCCATTTGGGGAGGACAAAAGCGGCGCTACGCTGCCACTAAGTTTATTCTGTATACTGCTGCTGCTTCTATATTTATTCTGATATCTGGTTTAGCAATGGCTTTTTACGGGGATACAGTCACCTTCGATTTGACTGCCCTGGGGCTGAAACACTATCCTAAAGTCTTGGCAATGCTAGCCTATGCGGGATTCTTTATCGCCTTCGCTGTTAAATTGCCAGTATTTCCCCTGCACACTTGGCTACCAGATGCTCACAGTGAAGCATCTGCCCCCATCTCAATGATTTTGGCTGGGGTATTGCTAAAGATGGGTGGTTATGCGCTCATCCGCTTTAATATCGAACTACTACCCGATGCTCACGTTTACTTTGCACCAGTCTTGGCAATATTGGGAATAGTTAACATTATTTACGGTGCTTTTGCTGCCTTCGGTCAAGGTAATCTCAAGCGGCGACTCGCTTATTCTTCCATAGCCCACATGGGTTTTGTCCTGATTGGGATTGCTTCCTACACTGATTTAGGCATTGGCGGCGCAGTATTGCAAATGGTTTCCCACGGTTTAATTGCCGCTTGTTTATTCTTCCTATCGGGAGTAGCTTACGATCGCACCCATACTTTAATCATGGAAAAGATGGGGGGGATGGCGAAAGCAATGCCCAAAGTCTTTGCTTTATTCACTGCCGCTTCAATGGCTTCTTTAGCTTTACCCGGAATGAGCGGATTTGTGGGTGAGTTGACGATATTCCTCGGCATCACCACCAGTGACGCTTACAGTTCTGCGTTTAAAACCGTCGTCATCTTCCTCGCCGCTGTTGGTTTAATTCTGACTCCGATTTACTTGCTGTCCATGTTGCGGCAAGTCTTCTATGGAAAAGAAAATCAGGAATTGGCATTCGAGTCATATTTAGGCGATGCTAGACCGAGAGAAGTTGCGATCGCCATGTGTTTGCTAGTTCCCATCGTCGGTATTGGTTTGTATCCCAAAATTGCTACGCAAACTTTTGATGTCAAGACGGTAGCAGTCGCAAGCCAAGTACGTACCGCCCTGTCTACCGTGGTAGCACAGCAGCCCAAGACTCCTCTATATTCTCGCCTGCTGGCTGCACCTCAGTTAGCCGTGACTCAGACATCAAATTTGGCTGAATAGTCATTTGTCAATTCTTTAGTATTTATCTGTAGGGTGCGTTAGTTACTAACGCACCCTACATTTTTGCATCTCCAGATGATGATAGCGGTTTTCAATTGGAGCAATACACGTCTGGTAGGGGCGTACAGCTGTGCGCCCCTAATTATGTTGTTGTCGAACAAATCCCGACAAAAAAAGTCGGGTATGTTTGACTCGCTATATACACCGTGTTAGTATCAACCGAAGTTGACGGACAATCGAGGGAATGACTAATGACTCAGGCGATCGCAAACCAAACCAAGACAAACGCCACGTTTAGAGCCTTGAAATGTAAAGAATGTGGTGCTGAGTACGAACTACAAGCAATGCACGTTTGCGAATATTGCTTTGGACCATTGGAAGTTGCCTACGATTACAGCGCTCTGCGCGATACCGTCACTCGCGAAAGCATTCAAAAAGGACCCCACTCAATTTGGCGCTATCGTCCTTTTTTACCTGTTGCTACCGATAACCCAATCGATGTCGGGACTGGCTTAACACCTTTAGTTCGTGCCAATCGCCTAGCGCGTCGCCTCGGACTGAAAAAGCTTTACATCAAGAACGATGCTGTCAACATGCCTACCCTGAGCTTTAAAGATCGGGTGGTATCGGTAGCCCTGACTCGTGCTAGAGAGCTAGGCTTTACGACAGTATCTTGTGCGAGTACGGGGAATTTAGCTAATTCTACCGCGGCGATCGCCGCTCACGCAGGTTTAGATTGCTGCGTCTTTATCCCCGCCGATTTAGAAGCAGGTAAGGTTTTAGGAACTTTGATCTACAGCCCTACTGTAATGGCAGTACAAGGTAACTACGACCAAGTCAACCGCCTCTGTTCTGAAGTAGCGAATACATACGGCTGGGGTTTTGTCAATATCAATTTGCGCCCCTATTACTCCGAAGGTTCCAAGACTTTAGGTTACGAAGTTGCAGAACAACTGGGTTGGGAACTCCCAGACCACGTAGTTGCGCCTCTAGCTTCTGGTTCCCTGTTCACCAAAATCTACAAAGGCTTCCAAGAATTTACCGAAGTTGGCTTAGTAGAAGGCAAGCACGTCAGATTCAGCGGCGCGCAAGCCGACGGATGTTCGCCAATTGCCCAAGCTTACAGAGATGGCAAAGACTTTATCAAACCAGTAAAACCGAGTACGATTGCTAAATCAATCGCGATCGGTAATCCCGCTGATGGTGTCTATGCCTTAGATATTGCGCGGAAAACAAATGGTAATATTGAATCAGTCAGCGATCCTGAAATTATCGAAGGCATCAAATTACTAGCAGAAACTGAAGGTATCTTTACCGAAACCGCAGGTGGAACCACGATCGCCGTGTTGAAAAAACTGGTAGAAGCAGGTAAAATCGACCCCGAAGAAACTACCGTTGCTTACATCACTGGAAATGGCTTGAAGACACAAGAAGCCGTCCAAGGATATGCAGGCGAACCCCTAACAATTGAGCCAAAACTCGATAGCTTTGAAAGAGCATTAGAGCGTTCTCGCACCCTCGAACGCCTAGATTGGCAACAAGTTTTGGTCTAATTTTAGATTTTGGATTTTAGATTTTAGATTGGTAATGGGTAGTTGGTAGTTGGTGATTAATCAGCACCGACTCCCGACTCCCGACTCCCGACTCCCGACTCCCGACTCCCGACTCCCGAAACATGGCTATCAAAGTACTAATTCCGACTGCATTGCAAAAGTTCACCAACAATCAAGCTACTTATGAGGGTAGCGGTAATAGCGTCTCCGAGCTGATTGAATCCTTAGAACAGGGTTTTCCTGGAATTAAGTCCCGTTTGTGTGACGAACAGGGACAACCGCGTCGTTTCTTGAATCTATACGTGAATAGTGAAGATATCCGCTTTTTAGATGGTATAGATACACCTTTAAAAGAAGGCGATGAAGTGAGTATCGTCCCTGCGGTAGCTGGCGGTTAATTCAGTTAACAGTTAACAGTTATCAGTGTAGAGACGTTACATGTAACGTCTCTATTATCATGTCACAATAATTTTAAGGAAAAAGTTATAAAGCGATCGCTCTTATACCTATAGATCGAGGAATGAGTTGAGCAATGGCAGAAGAAAATCAGAATCCAGAACAGGCTCCAGCAGGAGAAACGGCAGGCGAAAACGCGCCACCCAGCACTGTAGATAAACAAGCTCCTGATGTCGTTGCAGAAAATCTTAAAACGACTTCTGACCCAGAAGCTTCAGAGATTCCTACTGCCAACGCACCAGTTCCAGAAGAGAATCTAGTGGCGAACACGGACGAGGCGAAGGAAAAAGGCACGGCGACAGCAGAAGCTCCAAATGAAACTGACCAGCAAGCAAAAGCAGCTGACAAGCCAGGTTCCAAAAAACCCGACGCATCGCCTAAAGCCGATAAGCCAGCCGCCGCTAAAGCAGCAGGTGATAAACCCGCCGCTAAAGCTAAGAAAGAAAAAGGTCCAACAGTCGAAGATAAACCATTTACTGAATTCATCCAACAAGATTACATCCCAGCAATTGAGAAGGCTTTAAAAGCTCAAGGAGTCGTGGATGTAGACTTAACGCTTACCAAGCAAAAAATTCCTGTAGTTGGTTTAGAGCAGCAAGAGTGCTGGCAAATTGTTGGCAAGTGGCAAAATGTCTCGCGACAATTCAACCTTTATTTCCCTGATGAAGATATTCAAGGCAAGAAATATTTCTCTTGCAATGAAGGCTCTCGACCCAGCACTATCGAGCATTTTCTGGGTGACGAACGCAAGATGACGCTCGACCTATTAATGTGGGGAATCGTCCAGCGGTTGAACGGTCAAAAGTGGCTGTCACTGAATTAGTTAGAGCTATATTCTCGTTTTCGTGCATGATATTTGTAGGGGCGCACAGATGTGCGCCCCTACGTTGCATTTTATGCAAATGCAAATCGCTACGATGACAATTCAAGGAATTTGTAAACAACCACTCCAGTTGCAGGATGATTGTCAACTCCTACATAACCAGACTTGACCATCTCTTTTAAAGTTGTTTCTACTTGAGCAAAAGTAGCACCAGTATCCATCACGCCTTGCGTGACGGAAAGCTTACCCCCATGCGCCGCCGCAGCTTTGAGCAATTTAACCATCAATTGCTCTTTCGGATTTACTTGGATTGTCTGGGTAGCAACTACCGGGTCTGATAGCGGTACGCCAGCAGCAGATAAACCCATTTTGGCTCTTAGCTTAGCGTTGTAATCGTCTACCATATCGGGAATTAGAAATAAATCGATCAATTGTCCGACACCAAATAAACCAAAAGTAAACAGCCACAACAAACCCGTGGCTATTTTGCCGTTATAGAAGCGATGCAACCCGTAAACTTGAAGCAAACAACCCAACCACAGAATATAAGAACTACTAGTTTTATTCATAAGTTGTGTGGATAATCAGGGAGCGTATTTTCTATGTTAGAGATTGGGAATGGGTAGTTGGTAGTTGTTAGTTGTTGGTGAGTGGGTGGTGGATAGTGGCGCTTTGGCTAGAATCGCTTTCTTGTCTTCCTTATCTTCCTTGTCCCCCTTGTCTTCCTTGTCCTCCTTGTCCCCCTTGTCTTCCTTGTCCTCCTTGTCCCCCTTGTCTTCCTTGTCCCCCTTGTCTTCCTTGTCCCCCTTGTCTTCCTTGTCCCCCTTGTCTTCCTTGTCCCCCTTGTCTTCCTTGTCCCCCTTGTCTTCCTTGTCTTCCTTGTCTCTCGACTCCCGACTTCTAATACACAAATCAGTCTGTTTCGCCTAAAAAGTGACAAATTTGTAAAAAAAATTGATGGGGTGTAGTAACTCTTAATGTGGTAAAGCGACGCGATCGCCCTGAACCCTTGGTAGACTGAATTTTAGATAATAAATTGCGCTCTATCTTTTGTTACAGAGATAAGAACCCCACAAGAGCAAAACGACATGGTAGATTCCCTGAAAAAGCCGAGCTTTGAAGAAATACGTCCTGGGGTAAAAGCTCCAGCCAAGGAAACCATTCTCACGCCTCGGTTTTACACCACAGACTTCGATGAAATGGCGCGGATGGATATTTCCGTCAACGAAGATGAGTTGAAAGCAATACTCGAAGAGTTTCGTACTGACTACAATCGCCATCACTTCGTCCGAGATGAAGAATTTGAACAATCTTGGGATCGCATCGATGGGGAAACTCGCCAATTATTTGTTGAGTTTTTAGAGCGTTCTTGTACGGCAGAGTTTTCTGGTTTCTTGCTGTACAAAGAACTCAGCCGCCGCTTGAAGGGGAAAAACCCCGTATTGGCAGAGTGTTTCGCCCTCATGTCACGAGATGAAGCCCGTCACGCAGGCTTCCTAAATAAAGCGATGTCTGATTTTGATTTGTCGCTTGATTTAGGATTCTTAACCAAGAACCACACGTATACTTTCTTCAAACCGAAGTTTATCTTCTACGCCACTTATCTATCGGAAAAAATCGGTTACTGGCGCTACATCACAATTTACCGTCATCTCCAGGCGCATCCTGAAGATCGGATTTATCCAATTTTCCGCTTCTTTGAAAACTGGTGTCAAGACGAAAACCGTCACGGAGATTTCTTTGATGCCATTATGCGGGCGCAACCGCAAATGTTAAATGACTGGAAAGCGCGGTTATGGTGTCGCTTCTTCCTGTTGTCGGTGTTTGCCACGATGTATCTTAACGATATTCAGCGGGCTAAATTCTATGCTTCCATCGGCTTGAATGCGCGAGATTACGATGTCTACGTGATTGAGAAGACGAACGAAACCGCAGGACGGGTATTTCCGGTGATGCTGGATGTAGAGAATCCAGAGTTTTACCAACGCTTAGATGTTTGCGTGAAGAATAATGAAAAATTAACGGCGATCGCTAGCTCTAATACGCCGAAGTTTCTACAATTCTTCCAGAAATTACCGTTCTACGTTTCTAACGGTTGGCAACTCTTGCGCTTGTACTTGATGAAGCCAATTGACGTTGCCCCATCTCACGGAATGGTACGATAGCAACTTTAAGTTTTGCTCCGCTAAAGTGGTTCTGTACTATGCAGAACCACTTTTTTTGTGAAAGAATCGCCAAAATCTCGAAAGTTCGGCTGGAATCTCGGTTTGTTGAAACTACGTCACGGCAGATCCCCTCAACCCCCCTTATCAAGGGGGGCAATCAGCTCCCCCTTTTTAAGGGGGGCTAGAGAGAATCTGACAAGACATATTCCCCCTTTTTTAAGGGAGGCTAGGGGGGATCTGACAAGACATATTCCCCTCTTTTTAAGGGGGGCTAGGGGGGATCTCATCGTTCTGTTCCTTCTCATCTCTACACCTGCGTGGAGTCAACCGCAGCAACACAAAACCCCTAGCGCTGCGGATTTAGATTTAAAGCCAGAAATTATTGAAAGCAGCCCTGTTCTACAGCGCTGGATGCGTCAAGTACCGAACGTGCTAGAAGAGATCGATCGCGATCCGAGTTTTCGTACCCGTCTGCGGCTAGGATATTCTTTATTTCCTTCAACAGATAATGCTAGTGGTTGGAATTTTGGTATAGAGGATTTATTTATTAGTAAAAGTGGTTTGACGATTAGTGGAGATTATCATGCAGCTTTCGATCGCCAGCGCGAGGCTTATGGTGTAGACTTACGTTATTACGTGCGCCCTTTGGGAAAGTACATCAATTTTGCGCCAATAATCGGCTATCGACATATGGAAACAGGCGATTATTCCACTGATGGCATAAATTTGGGCGCAAGGCTGCTCTTGGTATTATCTCGCGGCGGTGCGGCAGATATTGCTCTATCTCAAAGTTGGGTGTCTCCTGGTACGGATGATGAAGTGGGATTGACAACACTCTCTTTTGGCTATGCTGTCACTCGCGATTTGCGGTTGTCTACAGATTTACAAAGGCAAAATTCGCGTCAAGAAAAAGATAGTCGGCTAGGAATTGTGTTGGAATGGATGTTGTGAGATTTTGGTATGGTGCCGCAATCGCATTGCGTACCTGCTACAACCACTGGCTACAATAGCGAAGCGATCGACCTTTGATGCTCTACCGGACGGCTATCTTGTCTGTTACCGAGCATAACATCTATCTAAAGATAGATCGTTATAAATATTGCCTAGCTTAAGATATATCTAGCTATTCCGCTAGTTCATGTCTTAACAAGACTAAATCGTTCTAACAGCCCGCATTAAGCGGGTTTTTTCATGTTTATTTTCCGATCGCGCTGCTCCCAAATCCGTGCAGCAGGCAGATGAACTGTATGCTATTGGAAAGAACGAGGCAATAGCAGATCGTACTTGCACTGAGATTGTACTTGCACTGATGGAGAGTATCTATGCGCTACAAACTATTAGGTAACAGTGGATTGCGCGTTTCCGAACTCTGCCTGGGGACGATGACTTTTGGTGAAGATTGGGGGTGGGGAAGTTCTTACGAGGAAAGTCGTAAAATATTCGATGCCTTCGCCGCTGCGGGTGGTAACTTTCTCGATACGGCAAATCTCTATACCAACGGTACGAGTGAAAAGTATGTTGGTGAATTTGTTGCAGGCGATCGCCATAAATGGGTGATTGCGACAAAATATAGTTTAAACACGGGTAATGGCGAAATCAATGCTGGTGGCAACCATCGTAAGAATATGGTGCAGGCAGTAGAAGCCAGTTTGCAGCGATTAAATGTGGAATATATCGATTTACTATGGTTGCACGCTTGGGACTTCACTACGCCTGTAGAAGAGGTGATGCGATCGTTTGACGATCTGGTACGCATGGGTAAGGTATTGTATATCGGTGTTTCCGATACTCCAGCTTGGATTATCTCGCAAGCAAATACCCTAGCAAATCTGCGCGGCTGGACACCTCTTATTGGATTGCAGATCGAATATTCTTTGAAAGAAAGGACACCCGAACGAGACTTATTACCAATGGCACAGGCGCTTGGAATTGGCGTGACAGCTTGGAGTCCCCTCGGTGCTGGTTTATTGACAGGTAAATACAATCGTCCAGCAGAGGAGACGGACGAACCAGGAAGACTAAGCAATCCAAATGCAGCCCAAATTAGCGATCGCGATTTAGAAATTGCAGCAGAGGTGACTAAAATAGCCACAGAAATTGATAAAGCACCTTCACAAGTTGCACTCAACTGGATACGGCAACAACCAGGCGGAATTATTCCTATTATTGGCTCCCGTAAACTGAAACAGGTTGAAGAAAATTTAGCTTGTTTGGAATTTCAACTAACTACCGAACAAATGCAGCACTTAAATGATGTGAGTGCAATTGAACTCGGTTTTCCTCACGATTTTCTCAAAAGTTCGATGGTTCAAGATTTTGCCTTTGGTGGAGCGTTGACTAAGATCGATCGCGATCGCTTTTTCTAGTTTTTAGCCGACCGAAAAATTAGATTGCTAACAGAAATACTGAGTAGCTAAATATATACAAAAAGTCCGTAAAATACGGACTTTTTTATGTGGAATTGTTACTAAAGATTGAGTTAATAAATATGAAGTATTTCCATAAAGACCCGATCGAAACTTGTATTAAAACATCGTTTAACTGCTGCAAACTCAACTGAGTTTTGCAACGCAACTATTAATTATTAAGTTTTACGCATGAGGGAAATTTATGAGTTACGAGCTTTCCCGTCGTCAAGTTTTAAAACTAGCTGGATTCTTATCTGCTGGAACTGCTGCTGTCGGAAGCGTTCCCATCGTGAGCCGGTTTTTCGCCGATCGCGCTAACGCTCAGACTGGTACTGTCTACGTTCGCGAGAATATATATACATTTATCCAGTCGCCACAGAAAGTTGAGGCTCTCAGGAGAGGTATTCAGGTGATGAAATCTCGACCTGATACGAACCCGACCAGTTGGATTTACCAAGCTAATATGCATGGCATTCCCAGCGGTGAGACACGCAGATTAACAGCATGGAGGACATGCCAGCATGGAACCTTCTATTTCTTCCCCTGGCATCGCATGTACCTATATTATTTCGAGCGTATTCTCAGGCAAGCATCCGGCGATCCGAATCTGGCACTTCCGTACTGGAACTATTCAGATTCCGTCGAACAGCGCGTTTTACCCTCACCGTTTCGCATCCCCGCCAATTCTACAAACCCCCTCTATAGCGATCGCGGCAGCAGCATTAATGTCAACCAGGGCGATCCATTGCCAGAAGCCGATGTTAGATATGCAGATGCTTTTCAACGGACAAACTTTTTCCATACAACAGATGGCGGGCGCAGCTTTGGTGGACGCAGGGTAACTGAGGCAAATGCGAATACTCACCGTGCTAATGGTTATGGAGACTTAGAACGAAGACCGCATAACGGCATCCATTCGCGTATAGGCGGCTTAATGGGAAGCGTACCTACTGCTGCCCGCGATCCGATTTTTTGGTTGCATCATGCGAACATCGATCGCCTGTGGGAGCGCTGGTTGCGACTGGGAGGTGGACGAGCAAATGCGACAACAAACAGCGATTGGATGAACGATGTTTTTACCTTCTTTGATGAAAACGGCACTCAGGTACAGTTGCGCGGTAGGGATGTTCTCGATACTGCGGGTCAACTAAACTATTTGTATGACGATCCTTTATCAAGGAGAAACAGATCTGTAACGCCATCGTCGCAGAGTATAGATACAAGTACTCAACAAACAGATACAAGCACTCAGCAACAAATAGCTATGTCGGCTAACGATCGGCAATTAACGATTGTCCTCAGCGATGCGCCTCTCACTCTGTCTGCTCCAGCTCAAGATCTCGTGAGGACGAGAGCATTAACGGCAGAATCTGCATTGACTCTCAACATTACAGGAGTCGAGTACAACCCAGATAATCCTATTCCCTACGACATTTACATCAATTTACCTGAAGGAGTTGCACCAGACCCTTATGGTCCCTACTATGCTGGGATTCTGTCACTATTCTCTCTGCCCCAAAGAGGCACTTTCCGCCTTGATATTACTTCTACGGTGAGGCAACTACAAAGGCGTAGTCTCATGACAGGAGATTTTATCTCTGTGACTTTTGTGCCACCTTATAGAGAATTACAGCAGGAGCGCTCTACCCAAGATCGCCAAGCTCAATTACAAGGGGCAGTCCGCTTTAGTGGAGTGACTCTGACTAGAGAGTAATCGGGGTCGCTATCGCGCTGTAGCGGCAACGGTGACATCAAAATTGAGCTGAAACGGTTTGAAATTAGCTCCGGCTTTAGGAGTCCCTTTCAATTCCACCTGATAAGCACCGGGTTTGGGAAAAATAATTTCCGCGCCAGGAATGCCTTGATATTTCTCGGCTGTCACGGCTTTGAGTGACGGTTGTAATAGTGGTGCAGCATTTTTCTGGCGCGGTTCGGCATAGACTGCTAGTTGGCAATTACACTGCTGAAGGGGAATTGTTTGTCCGCCTTTACGTGTGAGTGCGATCCAAGCGAGTGTTGCTTTTCCTGCTTGGGGATTGTCGTTAGGTTCGAGGTGAATTGTCCCGCCGACATCGCCGGAGATTTCTACTTTATGGGCGATCGCCTCAGTCGCGATCGCTCCTGTTGCTAGTACGCTGAGTAATAACCATTGAATGTAGTTACTAAGATTTTTTGGCTGAAACATAGTATTTTTCTATATGGAAAATTGACCAAAACCAACGCGATCGCACGAGCAATACTCCCACAGTGGCAACTCCCAAGAGACTTGCATAGAACTGACTGCTTTCACTCACGCTACCTAAATAGTGAGAACCAATCAGCACCGCATGAGCTGAACTCAAAATTGTGGCGGGAATTCCTAATAAATGAATTTGTCGCCAGCGCGTGCCTAAGAATTTTTGGGCGCGATCGCAACTCGTAATTGCTGCCGGAGTCATCAAGATAATCGCAACAAATCCCAAGATTAAACTGATTTGATGGGTGGGTAACAGGAAAGCAAATGCTTCTAAATTCCAGTCCAGCGTATGCGCCATCATGTGAGTTGTATGCGCCAAAGCGAGTACGAAGGCTCCCACGCCTAAGACGCGGCGATATTGTAAGGGCGCAGCCCACAAACGGCTGATGGGACGGGCAATCAGAGCTAGCATTAGGCAGAATAGGGATGCATGACCTGTATAGTCAGTCATCGTATCCCCAGTTCGTAGTAGGGTAATCGCCCCAATTGCTACTGTAATCCAGCCACCTAAGCGAAATAATTGACTGCGGCGATCGCGACTTAAAAAAGATGTGGAGACTCCTACCCCTAGCATCATCGGTAGAGTGCCAATGCCAAAAGCGAGCATCGTGGCTGCACCTTGCCATAATTGTCCCGTTTCCGCCGCTTTAATTTGAGCCGCATACAAAAACCCACAGGGCATTAAGCCCCACACTAAACCCAAGCCTGCGGGTGTCCACCATTGTGTTTTAAAAGATAGATTGACCATACCCCGACTCAGGCGATCGTGCCATTTACCGTGCGTCAGGGGGTGTAGCAGGGGAAGGTGGATAAATTGGGGGTTAATTTGCGCTAAACCAAATAAAATGAGCATGATTCCCGTCAGTGTTGCCAGCCAGCGCCGTACTTCGCTTCCGATGCCTGCCATTTGTCCGCTGGCGATCGCGATCGAACCAATCGCCCCAATTGCCGCACCGACGAGAACGTAACTAATTATCCGCCCTAAATTTAATAGAGTATGAAAATAGACTTGCTGCTGCCATTTCGGTTTGTCTTGTTGACCTGATAGGGAAAACGCCACTGTTAGGGGTCCACACATCCCGACGCAGTGTCCGAAACTTCCCAAGAAACCGAGGGACATTATCAGTAGAAGGTCAAAAGTCAAAAGTTAAAAGTTAAAAATTTCTACTTTTTGGTTGCGGGTACTTCTACGATTTGCGTAGCTTCTATCATCTTACCGTTGTGAGCTAAGACCTGATGGTTGTTAGCATTCAAGCTAACCCTAATTTCGTTTTTACCAGGTTTGAGATTGTCTAAATAATACCAAGAGCTATATAAACGAGTGATTTTTTTGCCGTTAACGTAAAGATGGGCGTGACCTTCTCCTGGTTTTGCTGCTTTGTTAACTTCTTCTGGCGCAAATTTGAAGTTGGTCGTTTGCACTTCTAGGTTGTACCCGCGCATGGTGTCGGGATGCACCACCAGTTTCACCGTTGGGATGGGTTCGCCTGCGGAAATTTCCCTCATCTGATGATGGGGGTCTTTACTGGTGTGGGAATGAGGCTCGGATGTGGGATCGTGGTTATGAGCCGTCATTTCAGCGTTGTTCGCCAAAATGGTAACGCCAACGGTAGCGAGTACGAGGAGCGATCGCTTAAACATGCTGTCTAATTGCCAGAGATCTGAAAGTACATGTTTTTGACTGCAACTCATTACTCTAGGTAAAACTTTTGCTTCAGTCAAAAGACAAGCTGTCGTACATATGCGATCGCTCTTGCTCAATTCAACCGTGAATTAATCCATCTGGCATGATTGCCCAAGCTAAATCTATTCGCTCATCTTGCAGTTGAGATTTTAGTTTTGCTCGTTTTAGGTTAGCTCCCCGCAAAATTAACCCTTCCATTTTGGCATCGACTAAATTCGCTCCGGTTAAATTTGCGCCGCTCAGGTTAGCTTGGCTTAAGTTTGCCCAACTTAAATCTGCTTGGGAGAGGTTTGCCTTAATTAGCTCCACCCGTTCTAAATTGGCTCCCCGCAGCGTTGCTAAAATCAATTTGGCATCGGTCAAGTTGGCATGACGCAAATTTGTTCCAGTCAGATTTGCTCCACTCAAGTTAACTCCAGCTAAGTTTGCTTCGCTGAAGTCAACTCCTACTAGATCTGCACCACTAAAATCTGCTTCGCTCAAATTCACTTTCCACAAGTTCACGCCGCTCAAATGCACTTCGCGAAAATCTCGCTCTCCCTGGTTGTAGCGACTAACGAGTGCTGCGGCATCCATACTATCGCGGTTCGTATCCCAACCAAAAGGCGATCGCATCGATCCAAAATTCATCGGGAGTCTCCTTCTATACTTACAAAAATCTCATCCCCGATCGCGCGACTTGGATAACAGCGTACAGGCTGTAAATCTCGCTCTAGTTCAGTCAAGTCAGATGGATAAACGTTGCGGGGATAAACATTGGCTCCAGTTCTGACATCGTAGAGGTAATGATGCCAAGGACATTCGATCTTGTCTCCCCACAGCGTTCCTTGCTCCAGAGGACCATCTTGATGAGGACATTGGGTGGCTAGAGCGTAGATCTCTCCATCTAAATTCACTAACAGCAAGCGTATATCTCCAACTTCCACAACCTGCATCGTGCCTGGAGACACAGCACTGAGTTTAGTAACTTTGATAAATTCAGTCATAGCAAGATTTTGCAGTAGAGACGCGCCGTGGCGCGTCTCTACTCTCTACAGTTTGTGACCGTTGGATGGTGCGACTAAAAAGCGCGAAGTGTAGGGCGATTCTCCTGGTGCGCCTCTACGGATGTGACCGGAAGGACCTTCACCTAAAAACTCGGAGAACCAAGCTTCGTGTTCGATTTCCTCGTTGAGAATAGCCAAGGACAGCTCATAGGTGCGGTGGTCTTTGCCAAAGGTCATGTTGCAAATCTCAGTGTAAACGCGAATAGCACACCGTTCTGCCTCTACCAAAACCTGAAGCATTGGTCTAATATCACCTTGTTGCATTGCCTGCTGTACTTCTGAGACTGCTTCTTTTGATTCCTCGCTTCCGCCGCTGGTAAAGCCAACTCGTGGCGTGGATTTGCCATTACCACGATTCCATTCAGGCAAGTAAGCATCTGGACAAGCGGCTTCGTTAGAAAAGTCTCGAATATCCCTTGGTAACTGTCCGCCTAATTCATAGATTCGCGGTACTAAAGCCTCAAAGTGATTGCGGTCTTCTAATCTTGCATCCTCGATGATTTCTTTGAGTCCTTCTCCTTCAAAACCAATGGCATTAACCCGCAGAATTGTGTAGTAGTAGTAAGTTGTAAATTCAGCAGACGCGGCACGGACGAGCTTCTGTACCAACTCTTCTACATTCACACCAGACTTCTGAACGACTTCCTGGGCAATCTTAGCCATAGTGTCCCTCCTCCCTTTTTTATCGGGATTTGTTAAAAGTCTTTTGTTAAAGATATATAGGCAATCTCTTTCAATCGGCTTATCTCAAACTCGTAACGAATTTGAGTTGCTGCTCATAATACGATTTTGAACAAACCGAGAACAAATGTGTGAAATTTAATAGAAAAATTAAAATTCTTTAGACTTCTTTACATATTTAGAGATCTATTCGTTGCTAAAGTCAATTGAGAATTTCCATAGATTTATTTGCATCAGCAACGGTGCGATCGCTTTACCTCTTCTTATTAATTTAGCTACCAATTTAAACTTTTTACACAACAACAGCTTTTAATCACTAATCTTTCATACGAACTTCGGTAATTCTTCCAGTCTGAAACCTGAGAAAAATCAATTATTCTATATTTGGCTCTGTGCCAGTGAAGACGATAGCAAATCTCTGAAAAATAATTATGACGTTTGAAAAAGAATTAGAAGAAATTACTGCTTTAATTTTATTTAGCTGCACGGGTCTATTTTTTGGCTTTTTATTATTTTTTATTTGGGCTTATTCTTGATAAAAACCTTTCAAGCAAAAATTAGATAATAAGGTGGGTATTGCCCACCTTATTTTTTGACAAAAATTGAATTTTGTTGAAAATCATCTCTACTCATAATAGATTTTATAAACATAGCATTTGGATTAGTGGGACTAGCCAAAATAAGAAAATACCACCAATTTAAGGCTTGGAATAACAATAATCCATGCTTCATCTTTAGTGGAGTAGTAACTTCCTTTTTTAGAAGCAGCGAGAAGGATTTGACGTAACAGCGAGCGACTTACACTCGAACAGCCCAACCCTGGCCAAGCGCCTTCACTAGTCCATGTCTTGGGAACTGGTGTTTCTTTCCACGCTCTATAGGTGTAGTAGAGATCTTTGCTTCTTCTGGAATAGATAGCGTCGCTAAAAAAATCAATTCCTTGACGGGAAATGGCATCCGCAGTTGCATTTGTTATGCCAAATATAGCTGTGCCACAACCCTCTCGCAAATCGCTCTGACCGCTAATATTTATGGGGTAGGCTATCCCAATTTTTGCAGGAATAAGACTACTGTACCAAAAGTATTCATAAACCGACCATGCTACATGCAGAGTAATAAGTATTAAAATAATAGTTTTTACAAATTTTTTCATTAGCCAAGCAAAGGAATCGTCATGTCGGAGCAAAACCTTCCGTTTCGTCTACTAGATGAAAACTAACTTAGAGAAATATTAAAGCTTGCCAGCATAGCCGAACAAAAGATGCGAGAAAGTAGCGAAGGACTAACTGCTTTATTAGAAAAATGGCAAGATAAAGCTCAAGTCCAGAAGTCAAGACAACGAGGGTAAACATTCTGTCGCTGAATATCTAATACCTGCTTGCTTAAACCTGCGTAAGGCTTCGCCCAAGCGATCGCATTCTAAAATTAAACTAATCCGCACGTATCCTTCTCCGCCTACGCCAAAAGCATTTCCTGGTGTGACGACAACGCCAGTTTGCTGCAATACAGATAAAGCAAAGTCTGTAGAACCCATCCCAGGTGGGCAAGGAATCCACAAATACATCGTTGCTTTGGTTTTTGGGATGTTCCAACCTAATTCTGCTAATCCTTGAATCAGAAAGTCACGGCGGCGACAGTAGCGTTCTTGGACTTGATGTAAATATTCATCTGGGAGTTGTAAAGCTGTTTCAGCGGCTGTTTGCAATGCGGCAAAAATACCATAATCTAAATTCGTTTTTAACGTCCGCAAACCTTGAATAATGTGGCTATTTCCTACCACAAATCCCACGCGCCAACCTGCCATATTATAGGTTTTTGACATGGTGTGAAATTCTACACCGATATCTTTTGCACCTGGTATTTCTAATAAGCTGGTAGGTTGATAACCATCAAAAGCTAATTCGGCATAACATAAGTCATGCACTAATAAAATTTCGTATTTACGAGCAAAGGCAACAATGTCTTCAAAAAATTCGCGGGGAGCTGTAGCGGCGGTGGGATTGCTGGGATAGTTGAAGTAGAGAATTTTGGCTTTTTCGGCTACTGCATCGGGAATTGCTGCTAGATCGATCAGCCAATCATTTTCTGGTTTGAGGATGAGGCTATAAATCTCTCCGCCTGCAATAATGGGACCGCGAAAATGGACGGGATAAGAGGGTGAGGGGACTAGTACGACATCGCCAGGGTTAATATAGGCGATCGCTAAGTGTCCCAATCCTTCTTTAGAACCGAGTAGCGGTAACGCTTCGCTATCAGGATCGAGATTCACACCATAGCGGCGATGATACCAATTTGTAATTGCCCGTCGAAAACTTGCCGTACCTTCAAACGGGGGATAACCGTGGTTGGCGGGGTTTTTTAATGCGGCGATCGCCGCATCGATTACGGGCTGAGGTGCTGTGCCGTCGGGGTTTCCCATCCCCAAATCAATTAAATCGATCCCTTGTTCTCTGGCTTTCGCTTTTAATTCATCTAATCGAGCAAATACATACTGTGGTAGCGCCCGGACGCGATCCGCCGGACTAATCCAATCCAAGCTCATTGAGCTACCTCTTCGTTGACGAGATTTGTAGTGATGGGGTTGATGGGATTACTGTTAGCCGGAGCCGTAGTAGAAACCATCGCCGCCATCAATTGTTCTGTAACAACTTTAAAGGGTAGCCGATGAATGTCAGATTTGGGATTTAAAGCGATTTCTGCCGCTTGTTTGAGTTGGGTAATCGTAATATTTTCCAGTCCCAAGTCTGCAAGAGTTTGGGGTAGTCCAATTTCGGTATAAAACTTAAGTAACTGTTGTCGTGCGGTAGCTGCCAGTTGATTGCCCTGTACCATTTCCTCTAACCGCAACTGGACTAAGATGCCGTAGCTAACTTTTTCGCCGTGAATGCTGCTGTGAATCGGCAGGTGAGTTAAACCATTGTGGACGGCGTGAGCAGCTACAGTACGGCATTGCGCGCCCCCTAAACCACCAATAACTCCTGCGAGTAAAACTGTAGCATCGACTACTTCCCGCCAAACTTCACTACCTGGTGCTTGTAAAGCAGTGGCGGATTTTTGAAATAAAATATCGCGCAGTACCCTAGCTTGTTGCACGGCAGCAATAATTAAAGTTTGCTCTGAGTGTCCGCTACTCACAGAGGCTTCGTACCATTTGGCGATCGCATCTCCAATGCCAGCGACTAAAGTATGTCTGGGAGCAGTTTGCACCAAATCGTAATCTAGGATGAGTAAATTAGGGCAATTGGGCAGGCTGACATCATACAAAAATGCTCCGTCTTCCGAGTAGACGTTAGAAAGAGCCGTCCAAGCCGCACAAGTAGCCGCCGAAGTCGGAATCGTGACGACAGGCAACTCGCACTGATACGCCAATAATTTCGCCGCATCTAAGGCTTTACCACCACCAACACCAATAATCAGATCGGCTTGGTGTGCTGCTACCGCTTGTTTTAACGCCGCTAAACTCGCCTCGCTGCAATCTCTACCGTAGCTTGCTTGGGTAAATTTCAATTTTTGCGCTTCCAATACAGACTTTAAGCGAGATTGGACGGCAACAAGAGAGCGATCGCCTCCTACAATCAGAGGACGATGACCTAAACGCGCGATCGCGCTTCCAGCTGCTTCTAAGGCTTGCGGAGCGCGGATTACCTGTGCTGGGGCTACGGACAGACAAAGCATTTTATCTAGTATTTGGTGGTTGAATATATAGTATAAGCGAGTGGTAATTGGTAATTGGTAATTGGTAGTTGCTAGATTTTGACTTTTAGCTTTTGACTTTTGACTTTATAACTACCCATTACTCTGTTCCCTCAGCCCTCTTCTCCCCTGCTCCCTGGTAATTGCGCTATGCTTTCGGGATTCAGCTTGATTTCCATTGCATTGTCAGTGCGGCTGGAGAGCGATCGCTCGATTTGTCCCAAGTAGAGGGGTTTGGTAACTCCTGGTTCTGGATGCAGATTTGTCCTGACTCTAATCGTCAGTTTATCGTCCTGTCTGCCTAAGCGACCGTAGGAGAATAAATCGCTGGCGGCTTGCTGCATTGTTGCTTCTAGCGCTTGGCTATCAATGGTAGGCGGAACGGCAATCACGGTTTGCGTCCCGCCGTTATCGAATACTAAAGAGTAACGGACTGCGCCTGGGATAACCGTGCGAGTAAATGGGACTAAACCAAGGGCAAACAATCCGCCTGTAAGTACGCCTAAAAAGCCAGTGATCCCGACGAGGCGAAATCTAATTCCCCATTTAAGCAGAAAACCCAGAACGGTTATCGCCGCTAAAGCTAGGGTGGTTATTCCTACCCACCCAGAAGCATTGAGAAAATCAGTTGTAGTTGGCATTATGAAATCAAATAGTGAGATTGATTACTCGTTTTCGTTACTGATAAATCCTTCAGGCACTTGCTCGTTGGTTGATTCCAAGGCGGCTTTGAGGGTATGCCAGGTGAGATTAGCACATTTGATCCGCACGGGAAACTGAGCGACTCCCGCCATCACGTTGAGTTTGCGCTGTTCTTTAGGAAACTCATCTTCCCCTTTCATCATCCGTTGAAAGCGCTGCACCATCTCTAATGCGACGCTGACAGGCTTACCGCGCAAAACATCTGCCATTAAGTCAGCCGATGCCATCGCGATCGCGCAACCTTCACCATCAAATTTTACATCTGCGATCGTATCGCCCGCTTCATTCAGTTGCACCGTTAATTCAATCGTGTCTCCACAAGAAGGATTATGTCCCCGTTGATACCGATGCACGGGATCGGTTTTTCCTTTGTGGCGAGGTTTTTTATAGTGTTCTAGAATTACCTGCTGGTACAGGTCGCGGACATTACCCAAAGTCATAATTGCGTTTGCGATCGGGTTTATTTACCTACTTCCATCCTATCAGGGTATTTCAGGTGCGATCGGGTCGTTTTGACGTACCCTATCAATTCAGGAAAAAAGGATTGAAAACTGCGATCTAATTCCTGATAATGAGCTGTTAATTCTTCAATCCCACTAGCTAAAATCTCTCCTTGCCTGTTCACGCGATGAGCCATCCGGTTGAGCGTCACCTCTATTCCACTAATATATTGATATTTATTTAACCAATCTTGTTGAATCATTTGTGGTAATGCACGTTGGAGGCGATCGGGTAGAATCACTTGATGTTGTGATAGTATCGCATATACTTTTTGGCTGAAATCGTTAAGAGTTACCGAACTATATTTCTGCCAATCTCTAGCTAAAAAATGGTCGTAAAATATATCAACTAAAATTCCGGCAAATCTTCTCCTCGTTACAGAGATTAGTTGTTTAGCTTCTTTGACTATTGGGTGCGAATCTGTATATGCATCGACTTTTCGATGTAATTGTATTCCTTGCTGGATTGCGATTGAATATCGTTCTTTACTTATCCCTTGAAGAAAATCTCCTAAAAGATTTCCAAGTAACGATTCAGGTGTATGTTCGGCTAAAAACAGATGCGCCAAATAGTTCATTTTGTAACTCGTAACACTTGCCCTTCTTTGGGGCGATCGCCTTTATTAGAAATATATATCGCCCCATCACGACCAATAGTAAGAGCAGTTGGCGATTCTAGTCCATTACCACTAACAAGCGTTGTCCGCGTACCATCAGGGGCAACTTGAATCAAAGCACCATCTACACTACCCGTCCATTGCGGCTGATTGGCATATTGTAAAACATATAAATTACCTTGGCGATCGAATTCTAAGTCGGAAATTTGGGTAAAGCCTTCGGCATAAACTGTTGTTTTACCATCAGCAGCAACTCGCAGGACTCTAGCTTTCCCTACAGGGAACGGAAAACCCGTGTATTCGCTAACATACAAAGCATCATCGGGACCAACCGCCACGCCTGTCGGTACGGATTGAATTTCGATTTCCGCTGGTGTTTGTCCTGGTGGCGGCGCTTCAGGAGGTAGTACTTGTCCCGGCGCTGGCGTAGGAAAAATTGGGTCTTTTATCGTCTGGGTGGGAAGTACAGATAATACACTTAAGCTACCACCATTTAGACTTACACTCAGCAAGTCATTTGCAGCTGCATCCACAATATAAGCGGTATGACCCTTAATTGTAAAAGCATAGGGGTTGCTGGCGACTTCACCGCTAACATCTAATGTGTCCTTCCCATCAGCATTATTATCCAGTTCGTATTTGGCTAAATCGGCAAGACTTTTTAAATGACCTGTAAGCAAATCAACTTGATAAAGTTGTCCCCAACTCGGCGCACCTTCGGGAAAGTCGCGAGTTTCTGGGTTTCCGCCATATCCAATGAGTAAATAGGGATTATTATAGGCATCAAATACTATATCTTGGGGTCCAGCAGCAGTAGTACCAGTGGGTCTTAAAGCGATAGATGGTAGTCCAGTCAACAAGCGTTCTTGCTTACCGTCCTTAATTTTGGTTACAGCACCACTATTACCGACACAGGAAGAAAGTCCTTGCAAACTGGGACCAGGAATGCAACGTCCATCTCCCCCTACACCTGATTCTGTCACGTAGAGGCTGCCATCAGAACTAAAGTTTAGCCCGCGTGGATTATCAAGATCGTTAGCAACTACCGATATTGTGACTTCTGCTTGTGCTGGGAAAATAAATATGAGAGAACTTAATAGCGCAAAACTATGAACTAGTTTAGAAATTAAAGATAAAGACATAAAAACATGGCAGGAAGGGAACAAGAATTAGATCGACCAACCCTGCATCAGCAATTTATGAAAAGTGAGAATGCGATCGCAATGGGTAATTTTTCGATCGCTTAGGTATTTGTTTCGATTAATTCTTAACTTCTCTCTCTCACAACTTCATTAATTCTGTCTTGAATGGCTTGGCTTGCGGCGCTAATTTCTTCTGGGGGAATCTGCCACAATTTAGTAAGTAACCATTCAGGGACGGGACTAATTACCATATGACATTTACCACACAAGGTAATTAAATTTGCCAAATCGTTTGTTCCGCCTTGACTTCTAGGCAGAATGTGATGCACTTGTCCGCTATGTTCTTTCCCGCAGACTTGGCACTGGCGATTATCTCGTTGTAATACTTTCTGTCTAATTTCTCGCCATTCTGACATACATTACATATATCTCTAAATTGGTAAGTCAGCGCGGGGGTTGAAGGTTTCGATTTGACGAATCTTTTCGTATAAATCTCGTTCTTCAGGACTAATATTTCTAGGGACAACTATTTGGATCTCAACAATTTGATCGCCTCGTTCGCCATCAGGATCGGGATAACCTTTTTTTGCCAGTCGCAATCTTTGCCCAGTGCGCACGCCTGGAGGTAAATTCATTTGTACCAAACCATCTAAAGTCGGTACTTCTACCGCACCACCCAAAATTGCCTCGACGGGAGTAATTGGTAACTGAATCGCAATATCGTTACCTTCTAACTTGAAAAATGGATGAGGGGGAACGGTTATTTTTAAATAAAGATCGCCGCCACCAATTCCTTGTTCTCGTAGGCGAACGATCTGTCCAGTATACATTCCAGGTGGCATATTGACTTCTAGCGATCGCCCGTCTTCTGGGAGGCGAATTCGCTCCAATCCGCCTTCATATGCCCGTTCTAAGGGTATAGTTAACTTAGCCTCAATATCACGCCGCGTAGTACGGGCATTAACTGTATAAGCTGCTTTAGTCGTCCCCGGACGAAACGGATCGCGGGGTGCTGTCGTCACTGGTTCGTCATCGGCTGTCGCAGTCCTGGCTTGTTTGCGCCGTCCTAAGACTTGATCGACAAAATTATTAAAGTCGGGAAATGCGCCATAATCAACTTTATTACCATTACCGCGACTATCGCCAGTTTTGGCGCGGGAAGTTTGCTTGCTCCAGAAACCAGGCTGATTCCAATACTTAGTATATTGGTCGTATTCTGCCCGTCGAGTTTGGTCAGAAAGGACTTCGTAAGCTTCGCCAATTGCCTTAAATTTTTCCTCTGCCTCTTTATTGCCTGGATTTAAGTCAGGATGATACTGTCTGGCTAAGCGCCGGAAAACCTTTTTAATCTCTTCGTTGCTTGTCTCTCTGGAGACTCCCAACACTTCATAGTAGTCGCGAAAGTTACGCAAATCTTGCATAGTTTAGCTATCTGCTTGCAGCTTTTGGCTGTTAGCTTTTATAAGTTTCCGTTTAACGTTTTCTTTTTTAGTTCTAGCAATCAACGTACCAACTTAGCGAATCGCCAATCGCTAGATTATAGCCAATCATCGTCATCATCCCAGTTGTCTCGGTAAGTGGGACGCTTGCGGTTAGGCTTATCGCCGCCGCCATAATAAGGGGAACGATCGCGGCTATAGTCTTCTCTACCATAATCGTAGGAGTCGCGATCGCGATAGCTATCTCGGCGGGGTAGGTCGTAATAATCATCGTCATCACCCGTAAAGATGCCCTTGATTGAATCCCACAAGCTTTCTTCCTCATCGTCGCCATAATACTGACGGATCTCTCGTTTTAAGTCGGAAATCGCATCTTGCAGTTCGACAAATAATTGGTCGATGCCGCGATCGTTATTTTCCTCTAAGTTTGCCCGCAGTTCGCGGACTAAACTTTCGATCCGTTGGCGTTGACTCCGGGCAAATTGCATCCCGAAGTCTAACGCGACTTCCTTCAATTGTCGTTCTGCTTCAACTGTCAAAGACTCTGCCCGCGTCCGCTTTTCTACCCGTTCTTTGCGCTGACGGTCGATATCGGCATATTGTTCTGCCTCGCGAATTGCCCGTTGAATTTCTCCCTCGCTGAGGGTAGAAGCCCCTTGAACGGTGATACTCTGTTCTCTGCCTGTCGTGCGATCGAGTGCCGTGACCTGTAAAATTCCATTAGCATCGACATCCAACGACACCTGAATTTGGGGAATTCCCCTCGGTGCGGGTGGAATCCCCGTCAGTTTAAATCGTCCGAGGGATTTATTATCAGCTGCCATTTCTCGTTCGCCCTGAACGACGTGAATTTCTACGACAGTTTGATTGTTTTCTGCGGTGGAAAAGATATCGGAACGACGCACGGGAATTGTCGTGTTGCGCGGGATCAGTTTTTTCATCACGCCGCTGACACTTTCCAATCCCAACGATAAAGGTGTGACATCCAATAGCAGCACGTCTTTCATCTCGCCGCCCAAAATGCTGCCTTGAATTGCTGCCCCAACAGCCACAACTTCATCGGGATTGACATTTTGATTCGGTTCTCTGCCAATTAATGCCTCTACAAGTACTTGTACCATTGGCATTCGCGTCCCTCCACCGACGAGGACAACCTCATCAATATCTGCGGGTCGCAAGTTAGCATCCATAATTGCTCGTTTGACAGGGACGCGCAATCGTCCTAGCAAGTCAGAACACAAGCCTTCAAATTGAGAACGGGTGAGTCTTGTTTCTAAATGCTTGGGACCCTCATCTGTAGCAGCGATGAAGGGCAGGTTAATGTCTGTCACCGTCACGCCGGATAATTCAATTTTTGCCCGTTCTGCTGCTTCCATTAAGCGCTGTAGAGAAGAGCGATCGCGTCTTAAGTCTACCCCTTCTGTCTCTAAAAATTGCTCTGCCAGCCAATCGACAATCTTTTTGTCAAAATCATTACCACCTAGTTGTGTATCTCCACTAGTGGCTTTCACTTCAAATACACCGTCGCCTACATCTAAAACAGATACGTCAAACGTACCACCACCCAAGTCAAATACTAAAATCGTTTGGCTTTCCTGACGGTCTAAACCGTAAGCTAAGGATGCAGCGGTAGGTTCGTTTAAAATCCGCAAGACTTCCAATCCGGCAATTCTTCCAGCATCCCGCGTGGCTTGGCGTTGGGAGTCGTTGAAATAAGCTGGAACGGTGATGACTGCTTTTGTGACGGGTTCCCCTAAATATTTGCTGGCATCTTCCACCAACTTTTTTAGCACCATTGCCGAGACTTCTTCGGGAACGAATTCTTTATTCAGTCGCGGGCAGTCGATTTTAATATTTCCAGCTTCACCTTTGCGGATTGTATAAGCAACCCGCTTCGATTCGGGGCTGAGTTCGCTATAGTTGCGACCGATGAAACGCTTGACCGAGTAGAATGTGTTTTTAGGGTTGAGGACGGCTTGTCGTCGCGCCATTTGTCCCACCACCACTTCCCCTTCGCGACTGACACTAACCACGGAGGGAGTAGTCCGCATTCCTTCTGCATTGGCGATCGCCACAGGTTTACCACCCTCCATCACCGCTATGACTGAGTTCGTTGTCCCTAAGTCGATGCCGACTACCTTGCCCATGCGCGATCGTTCTCCTAGTTTGTCTCAATATAATAATATGTTGAGAACTTTTGCTGGATTTATTGTATCTTGCTGGCAGCCTAACTAGGGAGCAGGGAGCAGGGGAGAAGAGGGCTGAGGGGGCTGAGGGGGCTGAGGGAGCTGAGGAAGTGAAGAGAGCTGAGGGAGCTCGAGGAAGTGAAGAGAGCTGAGGGAGCAAGAGCGGTCAACTGTCACCCCATACCCCACACCCTACACTCTTTCTTTAACACAATACTCTTTTCCGACTTCTGACTTCGCCATGACACATTCTTGTCACAACTGTTGCTTATGCTAGGTCTTTGTAGTGTTAGCAAATGGATTTGACATGTTGGCGATCGCTAGTTTTTCCCTCTTGAGAGGGAGCCACTTTGCGAACAGAAAAAGTTTAAATAACTTAACAATCATCCGAGCTATGGCAGGAAGAAATAGCCGCAGCCACACTCAGTAATAAAGACTAGCTTATATATTGAAGTTGCCGCAGCAAAAGCAAAAATCAGAATTTTTTTATGGGAGCCTTCGATCTATTTAAAGCAATTGCGTTGAGTGCTGTTGTACTCAGCGCTACAGCAGGTTGTGGCATCTTACCAAAAGAAGCGGCTGATGCGCAATCCCAGGGTAGGGGAGCAGAACAACAGCAACCACCAGCGGTAGAAGTGGCGATCGCCCGTACTGGAAAAATTCGCACGGAACCGGAATATACAGGAACGACTCTACCACTACAAGAAGTTTCGCTCAGGGCGCAAGTAGAAGGGCGGATATTAAAACTCTTAGTCGATGTAGGCGATCGCGTCAAACAAGGTCAAATCCTCGCCCAGCAAGACAATACTATATTGCGAACGGCGCTGAATCAAGAACAAGCAGAATTAGCAGCCCTTAAAGCAGAAGTTGCTAGAGCCAGAAATCAAGTCAGTAATGCCAAAGCCAGGGTAGAACAGGCACGGTTGGAATTTCAACAAGCACAGTCAGACTCTCAACGCCAACAACAATTGGTCGAACAGGGTGCAGTTGCCGAACAGGCTGCCGAACAAGCGCGGACTAACGCTCAAAGTGCTGCTAAAGTGTTAAAAGCTACCGAAGAAGAAGTTCGTACTGAAGAACAAGCAGTAGCAGCAGCTAGCGATCGCGTCAACGCTCAACAAGCGGCGATCGCTCAAGCCCAAGAACAATTATCCTATGCCAACATCCGTTCTCCAATCAATGGCGTAGTCACGCAAAAAGTCACCGAAGCAGGAAATTTTCTGCAAGCTAACGGCGAAGTTCTGCGTTTAGGAGACTTTCGCCGCGTCAAGGTGAATGTAGAAATCTCAGAATTAGCCTTGGCAAATTTGCGCGTCGGACAGACAGTGAGGGTGAGACTAGATGCCTTCCCTAACCAGACTTTTACGGGAAAAATCAGCCGAATTTCCCCAGCTGCCGATCGCACGGCAAGACTAGTTCCCATAGAAGTCATCATTCCCAACGACAATGGGCGGATCGGCAGTGGATTGCTAGCACGGGTGAGTTTTGAAAGTAACGCCGCTGCTAGGGTTGTGGTTCCTGAGACGGCTGTAGTGGAGGATAAGGGAACAAGGGGACAAGGAGGACAAGGGGGACAAGGAGGACAAGGGGGAGAAAATTCCCGACTCCCGACTACAGCGACAGTATTTGTCATAACTGGAGAAAAAGTAGCAGCGCGATCGGTGAAATTGGGAGAACGGGTAGATGGCAAAGTAGAAATTCTATCTGGGTTGCAACCAGGGGAAAGGTTTGTAGCAAAAAGTGGCAGACCGTTGAAAAACGGTGAAACCGTGCGACTGTCTGTCTTATCGGAAACACAGCAACAGGAATCGTAGGGGCGGGTTTAGCAGATGAATCATCGGCTTCAACAGTCAATCTCGGCTTAAAACCCGCCCACGCTTGAATTTGTCGATACAGAGTACAGGTAATGCAGCCGCCAACATCGGGATTTAGTATCAGCGCCATTTCGATCCGACGACACATCGCCACACTGATGTTAACTGTAGCCGCGATCGTCTTAGGTGTCTTTTTTCTGACGACACTGCAAGTCGATCTCTTACCTGCGATTACCTATCCTCGCATCGGCGTGCGGCTAGATGTTCCCGGAGTATCGCCAGAAGTTGCAGTTGACGAAATTACTCGACCGTTGGAAGAAGCTTTAGCAGCTACAGAAGGCGTAGTCCAAGTCTATTCCCAGACTCGCGAAGGACAGGTCAGTATCGATCTATTCTTTCAGCCTGGTGGGAATATCGATCAAGCCTTAAATGATGCTACGGCGGCTTTTAACCGAGGTCGAGGTGGATTGCCCGATAATTTAAATATCCAAGAACCCCGATTATTCAAGGTCGATCCTTCGCAATCGCCAATTTACGAATTTGGTTTAACCTCCCCGACACTTAAGCCAGTAGATCTGCGCGTCTTTGCCGATGAAGAACTGGGACGCGAATTAAGTGTCGTGCCAGGAGTAGCAGCTGTAGACGTGTCCGGTGGCGTGCAGGAAGAAGTGAGGATTAATATCGATTTAGATCGCCTCCAAGCTGTGGGTGTGGGTTTAACTGACGTATTGGAAGAACTGACAACCCGCAACCAAGATATTGCTGGGGGTCGAATTTTGGGAGAATCCGAACCCTTGACGCGAACTCGCGGTAGATTTCAAACCTCTCAGGAAATTCGCAACTTATCCTTTGAAGCCGCTACCTTTGAGGAAAATAACTCTACACCAGGGGTAGCGCGGCGCGTTTACCTGCGAGACTTTGCGGAAGTTATAGACGGGACAGAAGATCAAAGGGTTTTTGCTTTTCTCAACAAAACCCCAGCCGTCAAACTGAGCGTCCAAAAGCAACCAGAAGCTAATACGATCGCAGTAGTTGATGGAGTCAAGCGTCGGATCGAATCTCTACGGCAATCGGGTTTAATTCCCGCCGATGCGGTCATAACTCCCACTCTAGATGAGTCAATTTTCATTCAGAACTCAATTTCTAACGTTACCAGTTCGGGGTTAATTGGTGCGGGACTCGCCGCGATCGCGGTTCTACTTTTCCTCGGTTCGCTCCGTCAAACCATCATTATCGTTCTTGCCATTCCGCTAGCGACCTGCGCTGCAATTATCTTGATGGGATTATTCGGTCTTTCCCTCAATGTCTTCAGCTTAGGCGGACTTGCCCTCGGCGTTGGCATCGTCGTCGATAACTCCATCGTTATGTTGGAGAATATTGTCGAGGGAGTGAGGAAGGATGAAACTCATGTAGGGGCGCACGGCTGTGCGCCCCTACCAAAAACCTCAATAATCGATCGCGCCGAAAGCAGCAGCCGTGAGGTAGAATCTGCCTTGGTTGCTTCTACCAGTACTAACTTGGTGGCGGTGCTGCCGTTTTTGCTCATTGGCGGTTTGTTCTCTCTCCTATTTAGAGAATTAATTTTAACTATCAGCTTTGCCGTCGCCGCGTCAATTCTAGTAGCAATAACGGTCGTACCCATGATGACATCAAGATTAATGGGAATAAAGCGATCGAGTGGAATTGGTAAATTTTGGTTGCTGCGAGAATTTAATCGCAAATTTGAGGCTGCAACTCGTAGTTATGGCAACTTCTTAAATCGGCTGTTGCGCTGGCGGTTCATAGTTGTCTTGCTGGCTTTTCTCGTCCTGGGTGGTGGTAGTGTGTGGATGGCAGGTCAAATTCCGCAAGAAATTCTGCCTCGCATTGATACCGGACAGGCTAGATTATTCGTGCAGTTTCCTCCTGGTACGGCGTTGGAAACGAACCGTAAGGTGATGGAAATTGTAGACGATATTTTACTCAAACAACCAGAAACCGAATATATCTTTTCGACTGCAGGTGGTTTTTTGTTTGGCAATAATACCAGTGAAAATCCTCTACGTGGCAGCAGTAATATTACTCTTAAACCAGGTACTAATGTAGAAGCGTATGTTGCTAGGGTAAGCCAGGAATTCGATCGCCTCAACTTAGTTGAAACAGTTATCCGCCTGCGACCAGGAGAGGTGCGGGGTCTGATCTTAACTAATTCTCCCGTACGGGGGGCGGAGTTGGATGTCATACTTCAAGGATCGGATACGGAAGAACTGAATCGCGCCGGACAGCAAGTTCTCCAAACTTTAGAACAGCAGGCAAAATTAGCGAGTTTTCGACCCGATGCGACTCCCAGACAACCGGAAGTCCAGATTCGTCCTGACTGGGAACGGGTAGCAGAATTTGGTTTGACAACTCAAGAAATTGGCGAAACAATTCAAACCGCACTCGAAGGTTCAATCCCAACGCAACTACAAAGAGGCGATCGCTTAGTTGATATTCGCGTCCAATTGAATGAAACTACAATCCAGCGTCCTTCTCAACTCGCCAGCCTTCCCTTATTTATTGAAGGAAATCGGCAAATTCGTCTTGGTGATGTTGCCCAAATCGAACTCGGTCAAGCACCAGGAGAAGTGCAACGAATCGACCAAAGACAAGTATTTATCATAGCCGGAACTTTAGCAGAGGGAGCGAGTTTAGGTCAAGCGCTCGCTGAAGTTAACAACGTGATGCAAAATATAGACTTACCGCAAGGAGTCAACGTCATCCCGAGTTCGGCGGCGCAGTCCAATCAACAGTTACAAAACTCGTTGAAGCTTTTAGGGGCTTTGGCTGCTTTTCTCGTATTTGTCGTGATGGCAGTGCAGTATAACTCTTTAATCGATCCTTTCGTCATCATGTTTACCGTCCCGCTAGCCCTAGCTGGAGGTATTTTTGGACTGTACGTCACCCAAACGGCTATTGGGGCGACGGTTTTGGTAGGTGCGGTGTTATTGGTCGGGATTGTGGTCAATAATGCAATTATTATGGTGGAACTGGCAAATCAAATTCGGGAACGGGAGGGTTGTTCTCGTTGGTTGGCAATTCAGCAAGCCGCACCGCAACGCTTGCGTCCTATTTTGATGACAACAATTACGACTGTATTGGGGATGCTTCCCTTGGCTATGGGTATCGGTCAAGGTTCGGAGTTTCTCCAACCTTTAGGAATTGTGGTATTTTCAGGATTAGCTTTAGCAACGTTGCTTACTCTATTTATCATTCCCTGCTTCTACGTCATGCTACATGACATTGGCTGGGGTTGGGCAACGCCGATTTGGAAATCTGTTAGCGTTGTGCCGGACAAATTTTTGCATCGCAAGCGCTATAAAGATAAACGCTGGTGAGTCATGCATTCGTAGGGGCGGGTTTACCAAAAATCTTTGACTTCGACAAACGATCTGGTGAACCCGCCCGTACAAAAGTAAGTAGGGCAGGCATTGCCCACCAGAAAATAGCGATAATTTTATGAATTTAATGAAACTGCTATAGCAATTCTCAACTGAATAAGGTACACGTATTTGTAGTAGGGGCGCACATCTGTGCGCCCCTAAAGATGTATTGATGGGATACGCTATACATGGCAACAAATTCTTTATTTACAGGTCGCGTAGTAGTTATTGCGACTATGCACGAGAAAGAAAAAGCGATCGCACCCATTTTAGAAGCAGAATTGGGAGTGCAATGTGTAGTTCCAAATGACTTTAACACAGATATCTTTGGTACGTTTACTCGCGATATTGCCAGACCAGCAGACCAAATTGCTACAGCTAAACTCAAAGCCAAAAAAGCTTTAGAAATAACAGGTGAAACAATGGCGATCGCTAGTGAAGGTTCCTTTGCACCCCATCCCGATCTACCTTTTATTTCGGCAAATCGAGAAATAGTCGTTTTCATCGATATGCTAAATCAATTAGAAATTGTCGGTCAGGAAATTTTCACAGAAACTAACTTTAATAGTCAATCAGTTAGAACGGTGGAAGAAGCCGAGTCTTTTGCTAATAAAATTGGCTTTCCCTCTCATGGTTTAGTGGTCATGCTCAGTTCTGACTCTTTAGAGCGCACAGAAATTTTTAAAGGTATCAATACAGAAGAAAAATTAACAGAAATTGTGAATTTTGCCTTAAGCAAATCCTCAACAGGGAAAGTGCATATCGAAACAGATATGCGGGCGCTATATAATCCAACCAGAATGCAGAATATTGCTAAAGCTACTAAAAATTTAATTCAAAAAATTCATCAAATATGTCCTAATTGTGCTTGTCCTGGCTTTGATGCGATCGCCCAACGTCGCGGATTACCCTGTGGATTATGCAATCTTCCCACATCTGCAATCCGCTCGGTAGTCTATCGGTGCCAAAAATGCAGTTTTCAACAAGAAAAACTATTTCCGCAGGGTGTTAAAGTAGCCGATCCGGCTCAGTGTATGTATTGCAATCCTTAGTTAAAAGTCAAAAGTTAAAAGTCAAAAGTCAAAAATTGAAAGTTTAAAGTTAAAAATTAAATATTGTTAGGTTAGGTTGTCAGTCACATTTAGTGACAAAATCTTACAAAGAAGTCATCAAATTTTACAAAAATCTAACTTAAGGTAGAAGAAAATCCAATATAAACTTTTCTAATGGGAATAAGGTAACATATATTCTTATCTACTCCGATCGCTTGCAGCCTCATTTCTAGACAGGGCAGCTATCTCTGCCTTGCTCGTGTCATGCAATTTTGACTTTTGGCTCTCAACTTTTGACCTACCTAGACTAGATCGTGTCATGCGATTTTGACTTTTGCCTTGCGACTTGTGACTTGAGTATGCGATTACTTTTTCTCTTACCCTTAACAACTAGTCTGCTCTCTGGGTATCTCTGCAAAAAATCTGCTGATGAGATGGCTTACCTAACAGGAACGGCTACAGTCGTCAGCCTGATTTTGGCTTTGATTTTAGCTCCTTGGCAGATCCAATTATTAATCCTGTGTGTAACAATCTTCGGGACAAAAAAATTACTTTTAAAAAATTTATCCAAAAGCGAGTCTAATTCAACCGCCCAAAGCATAACCCAGAGCGATCGCCCTCAGATAGCAATTCCTAGCATCTCCAGCGAAAACGATGCCGTCGCAGAAGTTAAAGGAATGTATCGCGGTGCGCCTTGGCTATCGAGTCAGGAAAAAACACCTGCACCACAGCCAGATCCCGCCAACCTCAAATATCGCGGTGCGAGTGTTGTAAAACAAGGGAGCAGTGACCAGTGACCAGTGACCAGTGACCAGTGACCAGTGACAAATTATATATAGTAATTTTAAATATATGTAAATTTTCAGGATGGGGAAATGAGATACTTACGCAGCAAAATAACTAGCAGTAGAAAATATCTGCAATCTTTAGTTTTCTCTTTGGGATTAGTTGTTCTCACGACATTAATGCTGCCATTTCCAGCGATCGCAACGAGTTTGTATGAAATTCCTTCAGTCGCGCCAGGGGAGAAGACCTGGGTGATCGATCCGGCAAAAGCAATCAGTGCGATCAACGAAGGTAAGATTGGTAGCGAATTGGAAAAATTGGCAGAAACGACCGGAAATGAAGTTAGATTTGTCGCCATTCGCCGCCTCGACTATGGCGAGACTGCTCAATCCTTTACCGATAAACTATTCGAGCAGTGGTTTCCAACCCCAGAAGCGCAAGCCAATCAAACTCTAGTCGTATTGGACACCCTGAGCAGCGGGACTGGAATCCGGGTAGGAGATAAAGCCAAGTCGCTGCTGACGGATGACATCGCCAAAAGCGTGGTTACTCAAACTATTCTGTATCCTTTACGTGAAGGTGAAAAATACAATCAAGCGTTTCTCGATGCTAGCGATCGCCTCGTAGCTGTTTTATCTGGCGCACCCGATCCTGGCGCACCCGAACAGCTAGCAACTGATGTCGCTGTCGAAAGTACCTACAAAAACACCGAAGAGACAAAATCCAGCAACGCGACTATTTGGGTCATTGGCTTTCTTGTAGCTGCAACGATTATTCCAATGGTGACTTATTATTTTTATATCAAGTAAGTGGTAATTGGTAGTTGGTAGTTGGTAATTGGTAGCTGCCTATTACCCATTACCCATTACCCATTATCAATTTAATCCTGAACGTATTCTTGCCCGTTGACTAAAGCGATCTCGGCGCGGACAAATTCTCGTCCCAGATAAGCGGCGTGATCTAAGTAAGTCACGGGACAAGTTTGTTCTTGCTCGAAAATTTCTACGCAAATTTCTTTTGCTGTTCTCCCCCGATATAGTGTGGTGGAAGTTCGTTGAACTTTACCGCGTGCGGGGATAGGTTTACCCGTTTCAGGATCGACGGCTAAACCGCGATCGTCGATCGCGTTGGTGTAATGCTTCGCACAAATTAACCCTGCTTCTCGATCCAGATAAATGATGAAATATCCGCCTGGGTCAAGGTCAATATGACGCTTAGAAAGTTTATCATCAATTGCCGTTAAGTCTTCCAGCGTCCGCTCCATGTCTCATCCCATGATTAACTATTTTTTGTCCTTAACTTAATTTTAAATCTTTCTTCTCTCTATGGTTTTTTCCCAATCTCGGCTTAAATCTCCAAGTTTTTGTCGCATAACTGTTTTAACAGCAAATATATTTCCTTGCCATAGCGTGCTGGAGTAAATTGCTCGGCAGCCCATTGTTGACCGTTTTCACCCATTTGTTTAGCTAGATCTGGGCGATCGCAAATATATCTAATTTTCTGCGCTAGTTCTCGCTCGTCTTCCGCAGTATATAACAATCCATTAAATCCATCTCGAATTAACTCTTGCGTGCCACCACTCCTCGTACCGATTATCGGCTTACCTGCCCGCATCCCTTCTACAGTCACCCTGCCAAAAGCCTCGCACTTAGAGCATACAAGTACGACATCTGCACTCTGCATCAACGGAAAGGGATTATCGGCATAGCCATAAAACTTAATAAATTGCTCTATGTGGTTTTTTGTCGCAATATTTTCTAAATACTCTCGGTACTGAGGATCGCCATCGCCAACGATTAATAGCTCTACTCTTACCCCTGTATGTACTAGTTGGGCAATAGCACGGATCGCGTCTTCCTGCCTCTTTCCCTCCACCAATGCACCCACAATAATGCACCTAAAATTTGTTGTCGGAGGTAAGGCGATCGCCTCGCCTGGAGTGACGTTAACTGCTTGATAAACCACTTTCAACTTTGTCGGCGCGATCCACTGCTCGTATTTTTGAGCTACAGCTTTGGAGTTTACGATACAAACCTGGGACAGCAAATCTACTAGTTTTAACGTGAGGTTGCGACCGAGATCGAAAACTTGTCCGTGATCTTCGTAAACAAACTCGCGGATATGCCACACATGGGGTTTCCTCAATAAAAATGCGGCAAAAGCACCAACGCCTATGGCAATAGTATTCGTGTAGACAACATTGCACTGCCACTCTTTAATTTGGGCGGCAATTTGGAATGCTATGTGGTAGCTTCGCTTCAGCTTCCGCCATCGATCGCGTAAGGGATAATTTGTGGCTTCCAGCCAGCGTTCGTAGGGAATGACACGAACGGGAATATGACGAAGACTCAATTCGTCAAACAGTCGCCCCTGTGCGGGTAATAACACAAAACACTCGACTCCCAGCTTCTGAAGCGAGTCTATAGTTTCCAGCAGCGATCGCGGTCCTCCCCGCATATCCGTGCCTGGACAGGCAGCAATGAAGCATACCTTCATCATCTATGTTTATCTATCCTCAGTTACCACAGCCAGCGTAAACTTCAATTAATTCTTGAAAATGTTGTTCTAGCGATCGCACCGTTCGCGCCTCTTGCCAAAACTCGGTTAATAAGTGCGGGTTATCGCGAATAGTTGAGAGTTTCTGCTGAAAGTCTCCTTTTTTGCCTGGGTCGAAAATGAATGCCGGATGTCGCACAAATTCCTGTGCGCCGCCTCGATTCGAGCAAAGTACGGGTACGCGACAAGCTAAAAGCTCATAGGTGACTTGCGGTAAATTATCTTCCCATAGTGGCGGGACAATTCCCAAGTGGATGCCATCTAAGATTTTAGGAAGATTTTCGTGAGAGTAACCGGGATGGTAAATTAATCGATGCAAAGACTGAGCTAAAGAGAGCAAAGGTCCTTTCTGCTGCATTGCCAAGTCTAACTCGGTGCGATCTGCGATTTTACTAGCGACAACGAGTTCTAACGTGCTTAATTCTGTTGCTGACAGGCAACGTAATTCTTCCAATAAGAAGTAAAATCCTTTATCTTTTCTCGGTACTCCCATGTAAACGCAGCGAAAGGGCTGCCCTGGAGAGTATATTGCTGGGTTATGCGGCGGGACTGGAAACTGCGTGGCTTTACTGCCGATGTATTGCGTACTCAACCGTGTCGGATCGACCCCATAGTACCGATAAATTGCAGCAGTGCGATCGGAAACAGACAGCGCCACATCAACATAACGATTAATCAGAGAAACGATTTCCTGCCGTCGAAATTGATACGCCTCGGCTTGCTGAGGCAGATTTGCACCTTTAAGTTCTAAGGTTTTGAGTAGAGGCGATCGCGTCTGCACGACTAGCGGTCGTTGAATTTTGTAGAAAAGAGCAACGAGTTTTTTCAACAAGTTTAGAGGTAGCGATCGCCCTTTCAAATCGAGGGAGTTGCCTAAAAATTCTAGTCTTCTCATTGCCAATTCTCGCTCTGAATTTGGCGGTATAGGTAAACAGGCAAGACAGGCTCGTCCGTCTAAATTATCGTCACAATGGCTCTGTTCTAACCGCCACAAATTAACTTGCGGACAAACAGCCCAATAATTATGCAAACTAAACACGACCTTAGCACCACTTTCTTTTGCTATTTTGAGACAATTAGCGGTTATGCCCTCTAAATTATGAAAGTGAATTACCGAGAAAGGTGCTTGCGTGTCTAAAAACTCTTGAAAGCATTTTTCCAGAGCGGGTTGTTTAACGTTGCCTAATGGATCGTCAAAAGCGAAGTGAGAAGGGGCAATAATTGGTGAATTGACGAGGGAAAAAGTGGGTACGTGGGGATGATTTTGGTTGCGAATCGGTTTGATATGTGGACGTTTATTGAAATAACTATAGTCGGTTCCAGAATAAAGAAAGGTGACGTGCCAATTATCTTTTTGAATTGTATAGTCAATTAAATTTTTACAATAAACAGATACGCCTCCCCCAAGAGTAGGTTTCTGAAAGTAGGGAGCCCAGTTATAATGAAGTACTCTGTATGACATATTAAGTTTTCCTAATTGAAAACTGATAATTGAAAACCGATTATGTAGCAGCAAACGCTATTCTCAATCTTCACTCAGCGCGATCGCCAGTAACAATCTGCCACGCTCGCGGTTGATAAAACTTGCATTGACTCATCGTTCCATCCGATTTAACGCTAAATCGGAAAGACTCAAAGACATCGAAAGTATAGATAGAGCTTTGTTTGAGTTTAATGCTCATAGTATAAGTTCCAGGGGCTAAACCTAAACAAGGCATTTGCAATTGAATTTCATGTTTTCCTGGTACAACTTCAAAAAACTTCTCATCATTTTCGCCACTTAAAAACAAAACTGCCCCCGTACCACCTTCACCACCTAATTCTGTAATTTTTAAATGCAATGTCACGTTGTCAAACTTTTGATGAGCTTTACAGCCTACACAGAAGGAAGTAGGTTCGCCACTTTTGAGCGATTCTAAAATCTTGCCTTCAGCGTCTCGAAAAAATAGATGAGTAATGTCTAAGCCAAAACTTTCACTTGCCGATTTTTCAGGTAAGTACATGACCTCTGAAGTTTTGCGCTTGCTATCTAGAAACAAATCTTCCTCATACTTTTCGATAACTCTTTCTGTATCGCCAGATGCAATCAATTCACCCTTGACTAGGTAAATTGCCGAATCACATACGTTTAAAATTGCTTGGGGATTATGATTGACTAAAACAAAAGATGTTCCCTGCTGGCGCAGTTGGTGGAGTTTGCGATAACATTTGGCTTTAAATTTGATATCTCCTACAGCCAAGACTTCATCAATTAATAAGATTTCCGGTTCTGTATGAATTGCGCAGGCAAACCCTAACCGCGCTGCCATTCCCGAACTATAATTTTGTACTGGTGCGTCGATCGCATCCCAAATTTCAGCAAAGTCTATTACTTCTTGAAATCTAGCTTCGATTTCTTTGGTTGATAATCCTAAAATTGACATATTGGCATAGATGTTTTCTCGCCCCGTCAATAGCGGATTAAAACCTGCTCCTAAAGCAATTAGTGGAGCTACCCTACCCTTAAGTTTTACAGTGCCAATATCCGGTTTAATCAGACCGCTAATAATCCGTAATAGCGTACTTTTTCCAGCTCCATTTGCCCCAACTAAGCCTAATGCTTGCCCCCGACGCAGCTCGAAATTAACATCTTTCAGCGCCCAAAATTCTTGGGTACGCAGCGTTTCTATTCTCTTCCCACCTATTAGCTCCGTGGCGATATCTCGAACACCATAAAATAGCGATCGCCTTAAGTCTCGACAAAACTTTTTTGAGACATTTTCTACCGAAATAACAACTTCAGAATCTTGAGATTGAATAGCAATTTCTCGATCTACTAATTCAGTCATTAGGAACTCACCCTTTCAATCACGAAAGGCATGGCGAGGCGAAATGCCACCCAGGTTAATAATAAGCCAACTAGAGTAATTAGACTGGCGATCCAAAATCCAGCCGGATCTGAGATAACTCCCGTCGTTGCTAGTTCCCGTGTTGTCACGAGTAGAGGAGTCACGGGATTCAGCCGTACCAAAAATCCAAACGTTCCTTCACCAGGAACGGGATAGACTACCGGAGTCAAGAACAGCCAAAACCCTGTAATCATGGTCAGTCCTTTTGATACATCCTGGTATAAAATCCCCAACGGCGCTAATAAAACACCGATAAATGTACCGAATAAAATCAAATGAATCAGCGCCACTGGAGCCAAAATTACCGTCCAACTGACCGGAACTTGAAACCAAATAAACAATCCCACAATTAAAATCAGCTTGATCGCAAAGTTGAAAAAGACCTCACCTAACTTTGCCAAAATTATTGCTTCTCGGGGAAAATTCACCTTAGCTAGCATCGGCTTAGCTACTGTTACCGCTTGCACTGGACCGTTGAGCGCTTCCACAAAAGTTTGCCACAACGCCGTACTGAACATGACATAAGCTGGATATGGTAAATCTGTAGCTTCAACTGCGATCGCACCTGCATCACTTGCTAGCGTAAATCCTGCTGCCATCACAATCGGGGGCAAAAAAGCCCAAATTACACCCAGAAACGACTGACGGTACTGAGCGCTAATATCTCGCACCATCAGCCGCCATGCTAGTTCGCGAGAAGCGAGTAAGTCTCGTCCCATTTGCTTAAACAACTGAATCGGATGCCTTAATAAGCTTTCAGGCGTATACACCACTTCAAACGGCATCGGATTTGAATTGAGATTTCTCTTTTGCTTCAAGTGGTTTATCCTTCTTCCAAAGTTTGGTAGGGTGGGCAATGCCCGCCCTACTGCTACCTTATTATGCTGATACTGGAGTTTTAGGCAACGACTTGGCAGGCTGCTGTTGCACTTCTTGCGGATGTTTGCGAGTATGGCGATCGCTGAGATAACGGTTCAGCCTTTTCTCCATCCGCACTAGCATATTCTCTAGTCGAGTCTTGCCCCTACCAAAGACATAATATTTATTCAGCAGCGGTCTAATGATAAATACCCTGCGTCTTCCGGTTAAATATTCCGACCAACTGCGATACCAATTTTGGTGGTATTTATCTTCGGTCAGATTCCACTTTTCGCGCAAGCGGTTTAAGCTAGTCGTACCCCAAGCATCGCTCCAACGTACCATGTAGAAAGGAATTTCGGACAATTCCAACGGCATCCCGTTAATGTAGGTGACGAGGGATGTTGGCTCTAAGTAGATGGAACCTCCAGCCTCAGATACCGCTACACAAAAATCTACGTGTTCCTTTGTGTTCATCATTGCGGGGTCAAGCTGACCGCCAATTTCTTCAATTATCGCCGTGCGCACCAACATGCAATGGAACTCTGCCAAACCAGTTGGCTGTCGTTGCAAGAAGTCGCCTAAATCTGCTACGCGCTTACCTTGCTTGTAAATTTTATCGTGCAAGCGCCGCGTTGGGCGATCGCCTTTGTTTTCCTCAATGACCGCAGATTCTCCACCTGCACAATGTACGATTTCGTGTAAAGCTTGACCTTGACATACGAGGGGACTAACTACCGCAGCTCCCGTTTCCTCAGCGCATTGAACCAAATTGTTCAACCAATTCGGAGCAACGACAACATCGTTATCCATGAAGACAACGTATTCTGTATTGACCTGGGCTAAACCTAGATTTCTAGCATAATTTGGTGAAGGGTAATAATCGGTACGAATCAGTTGGAAATTTTTCTCGCGGGCTTGAGCTGCTAAGTAATCTCGGATACGCGCAGGGGAGCCACCATCTACATAAATCAACTTGAAAGGGATGGTTGTATTCTCATAAATACTTTCAAGGGACTTTTGAGTTAAACTGAAACGTTCGCGTGGTACGACTACGATAGTGACTTGTGGTTCTGCCATCTTTGATACGTCCATTTACAACCCTGTTATCTATAAAAAAATCAATCGTCTACAAGTCTGTCTACTTGCAAATACTTACACAAGATTGCAGAATTAGGCTACTCACACCAATACCATACGCAAATTCGCGTAGTGTCATAGGCTTACTAGTTATAAAGAGGCATGTACATAACAGTAATTCATAAAACATTTATACAATATAGGCATTTTATGAAGTATAGATGAATGTTTTATGAGAGTTTTTTCATAATTAGTCGCAGTGTTATCCACTATACAAATGTCAACGCCGTTTCTACCAAAAGTAGTATATCCTTGGGAGAAGTTGCGGTGTACGATTTGTCATTTGAAGGATGAATTTGCATACTACATCAGTAGCAACGAATGTATTCGATTGTTTTTGACTAGATTTTTGGTGTTTTCCAACTATTGTTGCAGAAATTGCTATTATGCTGCTAGTCTGTTTTCTAAAGAGTTGAATCCTACCTGTTGTCTGTTGCCTGGGGAGAGATTATCTCTTATCTCTTAGCGATCGCTTGTATTTTAACTTTTATTTTTCTTCTAGCTCTCATCGATTGGAAAATTTCAAATCAACTCATAGAAACTAGGAACTGACAATGGTTGAAGCAACAATCGCTGTTGTAGTCGTCACCTATAACCGAAAGAAACTTTTAATAGAATGCCTAGACGCAATACTGACTGGAACGCGCTTGCCAGATAAAATTATCCTTGTAGACAACGGCTCTACTGATGATACACCTGATTTTTTGAAGGCAGAAGGATATCTGGCAAATCAACTTATCGATTACATCCGCTTACCAGAAAATACTGGCGGCGCAGGTGGATTTTATCAAGGTGTAAAGTATGGATATGAAGCAGGTTACGATTGGCTGTGGTTGATGGATGACGATGCCGAACCTGAAATAGATGCTTTAGAAAAGCTAAGTCATTATCTAGATGAACCTGATGTCAGTGCTTTAGCAAATCTCAAAATAGACTTAGAAGGTGAGATATTGCATCCCCATCTAGGGTTTTTCGACCGCCAAACTCATCAGAATGATTTTGATTTTGATATTGAGATTCATCGGAAGATAGAAGACGATTTAGTCAAAAATCATCGAGCCTTAGAAATAGCTTTTAGTTCTTTTGTTGGCATCCTAGTCAGTAAAAGAGCAATTGAAAAAATAGGATTTCCCAATAAAGAATTTTTTATTAGGGGTGACGACTTGGAATATTGTCTGAGGTTAAATAATGCAGGCAAAATTCTCCTAATTACTGATAGCGTTATTCTTCACAAAGAAGCAGGCGATCCAGGAGCGATTGTTAAACAGTTTTTAGGTAAAATTTCTTATAGAACCAAATATAACAGGATATGGTTGACTTATTTTGAAACCAGAAATGCAATTTGGTTAAGAAAAAACTATGCTAGTAAAACGAGATTTTATTTGAGAACATTTAAATACTATTGTCGCTCTTTAATTGCTATTTTGCTCTTTGACGATCGCAAGTTTAAGCGCCTACAATTCCTCACTGAAGCTTACCAGGATGGGTTCAAGGGTTATTTTGATAACAATAAGCCTAAAATTTTATATGAGGAAAAACTCTAAGGTTTTAGTCAACTGAAGTAAAAAAAATACGCGCGTTATATAGGGCATCAAACTCAGTACTCGAACAATGATTCCTTAAACAAACTTTTATTTAGCGATTCATGCTTTCGTAGATGACTCGAAAAAATCGAAACAAGGAGTGCTTGAATGTTCGATTACTTAATTGTAGGAGCGGGATTTGCTGGCAGCGTCCTGGCTGAAAGGTTAGCAAGTCAGTTGGGAAAAAAAATTCTGATTATCGATACGCGATCGCACATCGGTGGAAATGCTTACGATTGTTATAACGAAGCAGGTATCCTCATACACAGGTACGGTCCCCATATTTTTCACACCAACTCTCGCGAAGTTTTCGAGTATCTTTCGCAATTTACTCAATGGCGTTCTTACGAACACCGCGTTCTTGCCAGTGTTGACGGACAACTCGTGCCAATTCCCATCAATCTCGACACGATTAACCGACTTTACGGACTCCATTTAACCTCATTCCAGCTAGAAGAGTTTTTTGCTTCAGTGGCTGAGCCTAAAGAGCGTATCCTAACTTCTGAAGATGTAGTGGTGAATAAGGTTGGCAGGGAACTCTACGAAAAATTCTTCCGCAACTACACGCGCAAGCAATGGGACATCGATCCATCCGAACTCGATCGATCGGTGACTGCCCGCGTACCTACCCGCACGAACCGCGACAATCGCTATTTTACGGATACATATCAAGCAATGCCCCTGCATGGCTATACTCGAATGTTCGAGAATATGCTATCTCATCCGAATATCAAAATCATGCTCCAAACTGATTATCGGGAAATTGTGGGGACGATACCGTATCGCGAGATGATTTATACAGGTCCAATCGATTTATTCTTCGATTACCGTTACGGCAAGCTTCCTTACCGCTCTTTGGAATTTCAGCACGAAACCGTGAATATGCCCGTGCATCAGCCAGTTGCCGTAGTCAACTATCCTAACGAACACTTGTATACAAGAGTTACAGAATTCAAATACTTAACCGGACAAGAACATCCTAAAACAAGTATTGTCTACGAGTACCCACGCGCCGAAGGCGATCCATATTATCCCGTACCGCGATCGGAAAATACTGCACTCTACAAAAAATATCAGGCACTAGCTGACGCAACTTCCGGGGTGCATTTTGTCGGCAGGTTGGCAACTTACAAGTATTACAACATGGATCAAGTCGTCGCTCAGGCTCTGACAATCTACAAAAAGCTGAGAGAAACTGAGAATAGACGATCGCCGGAACTAGACCAAAAGCTGGTTCGGGTAGGTTAGCAGTTGTCAGTGTAGAGACGTTATATGTAACGTCTCTACAAATTTATTCGTGACTAGACGAGAACGAAAATCTGGTTCTATCAACCGCTTGCTACGTATCCCGCCGATTGTAAGGTAATTCAGCATTAATTACCTCGATTTCTTGCCGTTCTAACTCATTGACCTCACGAATGTAGGAAGTTAGAATTTGCGCCAACCGTCGATGATAAAACCGATGTAAGCTGTGATTGACAGTAGCAGGGAAACCGCGCCGCTTTTTATGCCTTCCCCCCGCGCCAGGATCGAAAGTTTGAATACCATTGGCGATCGCCCATTCAATCGGCTTGTAGTAGCAAGCCTCGAAGTGCAAGCAATCAATTTCTTGAAAACTGCCCCAATAACGACCGTAGAGGCGATCGCCCTTCGTTAAACAAAATGACATACCCATCGGTTGACGCTTATCTCCTGCCTTATCTCCTGCATGGTAAGCTGCCACAAACAACACGCGATGGCGATAATGGGCGTGCAACTGCTCGAAAAACTTCTTGGTCAAATACTTGCTACCCCACCAGCCGAATTTATCACAGGTATCGGCATAAAAATGATACATCTGCGGAAATAAAGACTTATGGATCTCATCTCCCGTATGAGTCACTAACTCTAAGCCTGCATTTGCTACGGCTTTGCGTTCGCGCTTAATGTTACGGCGTTGGTTGGCGTTGAAGACTCCGAGATAATCGTCAAAAGTGGCAAAACCGAGATTTTGCCAGACATAACTGTGGTGCAACCACGTTGTAAATCCGTGTCGTTCTAATGTGGGTCGCCATGCAGGATCGACATAGAGAAAATGACACCCAGAAATATTGTGGCGATCGCAAAAATGGTCGATTGCACTCACCATCAACGCCGTCATTTCATCCTCATCTTCCCCTGGCGCAACCAAAAACCGATAGCCTTCAGCAGGGGTAAAAGGTGTCATGCCTAAGAGTTTTGGATAGTACTCTACACCGATCCTCTGTGCCAGATCTGCCCATTGGTGGTCGAAGACAAACTCACCTTGACTGTGACCTTTCAGGTACATCGGGGCAGCTGCAACCAGCGTGCGATCGCGCCATATTGTTAAGTGATTCGGCAACCATCCAGCCCTCGCCGTAGCACTACCAGAAGTTTCTAGATTATTCAACCACTCCCACTCCAAAAACGGAGTTGCTAGAGGTAATGCCAAAGCATCCCATGCCGACTGAGGAATTTCAGCAATTTTGTTCGTCCAGGCAACAGAATATTGCGGTTTAAGTTGTTCCACCATTATTTAGGGAGTAGGGAGTAGAGGGACAAGGCGGACAAGGGGGACAAGGAAGACAAGGGGGACAAGGCGGACAAGGGGGACAAGGAAGACAAGGGGGACAAGGGGGACAAGGAAGACAAGGGGGACAAGGAAGACAAGGGGGACAAGGGGGACAAGGAAGACAAGGGGGAATGACAACCAATTACCAACTACCACTCTTCACGCTCTTACTAATAACTGATAACTGACAACTAGCCACTGTTACTTAAGTTAATCTAACTATTGCGATCGTTGCAGGCGATAGTGGAGAAATACTTCTTGTGCTTCAACTTGAGCTGATAATAGTTCCAGTCGCGGCGCTAAATTTTCTGGGAAACCCATCCCTGCCACTGGGCTAGGGGCGTTTGTCCCCCCCAAAAGTAAAGGACAGACAGTCAACCACATCTCATCGATTAAATCGACTGCTAGCATCGCTGCCACCAACTCACCCCCACCGAGAACGGCTAAGCGTTTGATTCCCAAAGAGAATAACTGTTCTAAAGCAAATGTCCAGTTGATTGTTGGGAGTCGGGAGTCGGGAATCGGGAGTCGGGAATCGGGAGTCGGGAATCGGTAATTGGTAGTTGCTCCCTCAGTCTCGTCAGCCTTCTTATCCTCCCTGTCTCCCTTGTCTCCCTTGTCTCCCTTGTCTCCCTTGTCTCTCTTGTCCCCCTCGTCTCCCTTGTCTTCCTTGTCCCAATTTTGAATTTTGAATTTTGAATTTTGAATTTTGTCTCCGACTCCCTGCTCCCCCACAATCACTTTCTCAAATTCCGATCGCCCCTGCCAAGACTTTGCCCCAGCCGCAGATGTGAGCAACCAACGAGGTACGGGTTGGCGAAAAAATCGCCACTGAGGATCGATCTTGGCACTAGCAGAAGCCAGGATCTGAATTGGTTGTGATTTTTGATGATTTTGTAGTCTTTGATGCAGTAATTTAGCACTAGTTACGCTTAAGGTTGTGCCGTAAGCGCGAAGCGTACCAGCCCCGAATAGTGTGGCATCGGCAGCAGCTATTTGTTGTTCGAGATGGAACCGATCGCGCTGGGAGGAAAAGCGAGCAGGCGATCGCCTCGCATCGGCAATCTTGCCATCGGCACTCATTGCCAAGATAACTGTTGTATGGGGACGACTTCGAGATCGATCCACGAGCTGCTACCTAGTTTTAAACGATCGAGCATGTTGGCAACCATACAGTCGTAGAAAACACTGTCTCTGCGCTGGCAAAATCTGCCGGAAGTTTTAGCGTAAAAAGTCACACTTTAATTAATTTTGAGTTAATGTTTAAAGATAAAACATTTCTTATGATTAACCAACGAATCTTTTTATACAACATATATGGTAGCAGCTAGAGCTTTTAGATATGCTGTGAAAATGTCGAAAACATCAAGAACGCAATTGAGCTTGGCATCCGTAAATCGCGAACTTTGTTTTGTATGATTTGTTAAATCAGACAAAGATTTTAACAGAATTTGCTTGGCAGCGATCGCGTTTAATGGTATTTAAATGCTAAAACTAATCTGTTTGCTAGCAAGCTATTACTAGAGGGTCTTGCATCTATTTTGAGGGAGCTTCCATGGCTAAGCCCAGTCAATCCTCATTTCGCCGTATCTTACTTGCAAGAATACTGCTGCTGACCGTACCAGTGTTGTTGATTGGGGAAGCGGTGACTTTCAGGAAAGCACGTTCTAGCTTGCTAGAAACCGCGCGCTGGAATTTAACTGAAAGTGCGGTGAACAAGGGAGAAAATATCAGCAACGCGATCGCGGCACTGAAATCAAACCTGCTGCTGGCAAGTCAAACCACCGTCATCCGAACAGGTTCGCCTGCACAGGCTCGGGAGTTTCTTCAACAGTTAGCGTCAACGCTGCCAAATACTCAGTGCTTGCAGGTGACTGAGATCGGCACGGGTAATTTGGTAGCCAGTACTTGTGGTAATACTCGAATTGCTTCTGCTAAAGCAGATCCCGCTTGGGAACAGCAGCAAAATCAAAAAATCTCGCCTTTGATTCGCGTTCAGCCACTAGTCGAAATTGACGCGCGGCGATCGCTACAGCTATCCGCCTCGCTAGATCCTCAACGCTCTCTAGGACAACTACAATTAGTTTTATCGGCTCCCGTGTACAACAGTAGCGGGCGATTGACCTACAGCCTCAACGTATTATCGGCACTGCACAAAAGAGAACGAGATCGACCAGGATTGCTGGCTGGCTCCACCGTCGTAATCGATCGCAACGGCACGATCTTAGCTCACCCAATGGCTAACCGCATTGGACGCAACGTCGCGCAAGAGCAAGATGCAGGACAGTTACAACATCTGCTCAAAAATGCGATCGCCGGACGCACGCGCCAAGATTTTATCCACTTGTCGTTCGACCGCAACGGTCCCGATTTGCTAGCGGGCTATAACGTCATTCCCAGTCCGATCGATCGAGCCAACGGATACTGGCTGATTTTAGCCGTTACCCGTCTGGATCATGCCTTGTACGGACTGCAAGAAATTAAAGTTATCCTTGTCGTACTGACCATTGGCTTGTTAGTAGCAACCTTAATCGCCGCGCTGCATATCATTCGCGATTTAGCAAGACCTTTAGAAAAACTACGGGACTACGCCCTCAACCTCCAAAGCCACCACGCTGCCGAGAGAGTCCCGCACAATTTCAAAGTCCGCGAGGTAGAACAGCTAGCAGAAGCCTTGGAAGAAATGTTAGGACGGCTAAATGCTTCGGCAGCAGAATTAGAAACCGCTTGGCAAGAAGCCCAGACTTCCAACCAGATGAAAAGTGAATTCTTAGCCAATACCTCCCACGAGTTACGCACCCCTCTCAATGCCATCATCGGATGTATTCGCCTCGTCCGCGACGGCTGCTGCGACGATCGCACCGAAGAACTAGAGTTTTTGGCACGGGCTGATGAGGCAGCTATTCACTTATTAGGTATTATTAATGACTTGCTCGATATTGCCAGAATTGAAGCTGGTAAACTCTCAGTCGTTACGGAAGCGCTCGATTTACGGCAAGTATTACGAGAAGCGATCGACCTGCAAAAGGTACAAATTCAGCAAAAAGGGCTGCAATTGATCGCTACAGAGTGGCAAGAACCGCTACTAGTTCATGCCGATGCTGCCAAACTTAAGCAAGTGCTGATCAATGTTATAGGTAATGCTGTCAAGTTCACCGATCGCGGCAGCATCAGTATCAAAATAGAAGTTACTGCCCAACCCGTACAAGATGGCAGTACTACATTTTGGGTCACTGTGGCTGTAGAGGATACGGGACTGGGAATCGATCCGGCTCAACAACACAAGCTCTTTCGTCCCTTCGCCATGGTAGATGGTACTACTACCCGCAAGCTAGGCGGGACTGGCTTAGGATTGGCAATTTCCCGCAATTTAATTGAATTAATGGGGGGTCGCATTGCCCTCAGTAGTCCTGGTATCGGTCTAGGGACTACTGTAGAAATCAGCTTACCGTTAGTCGATCCTTTGCCGTCTCCTCCCAGCTTGGAGACGCAGCTATCAGAGCGATCGCACTCCACCAGCGACAGCAATTTTGATTTAAACGAACAGAGAGCTTTACTAGAGGATGACTTGAGAGAGAGAATCATAGAAGAATCCAAAAGACTAGACTCCATTAGCTCCGTCAAAAGTATAAAAGTTGAGGAAAACATTAACGGTAGTGGCGTGACTTGTCTTTGACCGATAACTTTGTAGAGACGTTACATGTAACGTCTCTACAAAGTTATCGGTTATTAATTTGTGAATTCTGGTAAATTCTACTGTGCTATTTATACCAATTGAGATTTTGTTGGTAGAAGATGACTCTGGCGACGTGCAGTTAACTAAATTGGCTTTAGAAGAAAGCAAAATGTCTGTAAACTTGCACGTAGTTGAGGACGGTGTAGAAGCGTTAGCATTGTTGCGAAAAGAGGGAAAGTATGCTAACACAAAACATCCAGATATAATCTTGCTCGATCTCAATCTGCCTAAAAAGGATGGGCGAGAAGTGCTAGCAGAGATTAAAGCAGACCCCAACCTCAAGCGCATTCCTGTTATCGTACTGACAGCTTCTCAAGCTGAGACAGATATACTCAACGCCTACAATCTCAACGCCAATTGTTACATTATCAAACCAGTTGACTTTGACCGCTTTGTCAAAATCGTGCAATCGATTGAAAACTTTTGGTTCACCATCGTGAGGCTGCCGTAAACCCTGCACAGTCAACTATCAGTGGCTAGTGGTTAGTGGCTAGTGGAACCAGTGGCTAGTAATTGCGACTTACGACTTCTTCCTAGTATTCCAGCAAACTTCCGACTGCTGGACAAAATTGCTATCTTTGATAATAACCATAGATATTGTTAAGAATAATTAAGAGAGGTATTGTGGCTCTATACGCTGAATTGCACCGCCACTTGGGGGGTTCGGTCGTACCTCGCGTACTCTGGCGCTACTTCCAGCGTCACGCTGACGACAAAATCGAGCGGTTTGCTGACTATGCTGCGTTTGAAGATTTCTACACCCGTCCCCGCAATACGTTGGACGAGTATTTAGAATTGCACACTTTAGTTGAGAGCGTGCAAACAATTGAGACTTTGCCTTACTTTGTCTATCGCTTGATTCGTGGGGCGTATATTTTTGAAAATTTGGCGTACTTAGAAATTCGCTACACGCCATATTTACGCACGTCAGAGCATTTAACTCAATCCCAACGGATCGAACAGATGGCGGAGATTGTTGACGTGGTAGGCAAAGCAAGCCAACTTTCCGAATATCCGATTGTCACTAGCCAAATTTTGTGTATGCATTCGCGGCTACCCTATGAGGTAAATCGGGCAATTGTGGACTTGGCTGCCCAAAAACGAGAATATGTCTGTGCTGTGGATGTCGCTGGTGGCGATGGACATTATGCAGAACGCCTCGAAGAGTTCGTGCAATTGTATGCCTACGCGCGATCGCTTGGTTTAAATACCACGGGACACTTATATGAAACTCCCGCAGGTTGTTATCCCGAACTGTTGCCCTATCTGATGCGGATCGGTCACGGTATCCAAATTCCCCTGCTGCATCCCGAACTATTACCAGATTTAGCCAGCAGGCAGCAATGTTTAGAGGTTTGTCCCACAACTTATTTAAAGACGGGAACCCTACAGGACATGCGCCAGTTGAAGTTGGTATTCGATCGTTGTTTGGATGCTGGGGTAGATATTGCCATTTGCACGGATAACGCCGGATTGCACAACGTCCGGTTGCCATTTGAGTATGAAAATCTGCTGACGCTAGATATTATTGACTTTGACGAATTGCAAGCTTGTCAAGATGCAGCCTTCCGCCATGCCTTTGCTTGGCCCTATGGCGATCGCCCAGCGTCTTTACTCAATGGATTACTCAAGCCATCATTACCAACGGGGGTGCTAGCAATGCAAGATTAAGATTGGTAGATGGTAATTGGTAATTGGTAGTTGGTAGATGGTAGTTGATAAGTAGGTGGAGTTTTATGTCTAGCCACTAGTCACTACTCTCTACTTACTACTCACTACTCTCTAATATGAGCGCTAATAACCAAAATACTGGAATTTCAGGCATATTAGCAGCCAATATCGAATTGATCCAACTTGCTGATGGAATGCTTTTTGGTGAAGGACCAGTTTGGGACAAGCAGCATCAGCAACTTATTTTTAGCGATACTGGGGCAAACGAACATAAATCTTGGAGTAAAACTCAAGGATTGCACACTTACCGCAAACCCAGTTATCAGCCAAATGGCAATGTGCTTGATTCTGTGGGTAATCTTTATACTTGCGAACACGAAACGCGGGCAATAAGTATTACAGATCAAGACGATCGCCGGACAATTTTATGCGATCGCTTTCAAGGTCAGCGGTTCAATTCACCGAATGACTTGGAAATTAAATCGGATGGGACGATCTGGTTTACCGATCCACCTTATGGTTTGGGTGATGGAACTAAAGAGATAGATTTTAATGGCGTATTTCGCTACGTTCCAAAAACACAAGAATTAACTGTAGTTATTCAAGATTTGAGTATGCCGAATGGCATTGCTTTTTCTCCAGATGAAACCAAGCTATATGTAGGTAACTCAGCAGCAGGCGATCGCTATATTTGGGTATTTACTGTTAACTCAGATGGAACTCTTTCTAGTGGAGAAAAACTCTGTCAAATTGATAATAATGATTGGGGAGCTGATGGGGTTGACGTAGATACTAATGGCAATATTTATGTAGGTTGCGGCGATGGTGTCCACATTTTTTCTCCTACAGGTTTACTACTAGGTAAAATTTTGACCCCGAGCGCTATTTCTAATTTCGCCTTTGGTGGGGAAGACGGTAAGACTTTATTTATGACGAGCGAACACGCCTTGTACAGAATAGAATTATTAGTTGCAGGCGCAGTGCAGCGATGGTGAAATTTCTGATGAAAGTTTTTTTGGAAACTCCTAGACTAGTTCTCCGTCAATTTACGCCGGATGATGCTCAACATTTATTAGCTTTAGATAGTGACATTGAAGTTATCCGTTATGTAGATTTAGGGATGATTAAAGAAGGAAAACCTCTAGAGAAAAGTTCTGAAGACTATCAAAATAATGTTTTACCCAAATGGATGCAATATTATCAACAATATTCAGGTTATGGATTTTGGGCAACTATTGAAAAATCGAGTCAAGAATTCATCGGTTGGTTTCATTTACGACCGGCATTAGATAGTCAATTTAATGTTAGTTCAAATTTCTTCCATGCTGATGAAATCGAATTAGGTTATCGTTTGCGTCGAGTTTCTTGGGGTAAAGGATATGCCACTGAAGGTTCTCGCGCCCTCGTCACAAAAAGCTTTGCCGAATTAGGGACTCAGTGCATCGTATCTTCTGCATTGGCAGAAAATCGAGCTTCTAGTCGGGTGATGGAAAAAGCAGGGTTAAAGTTTGAATTAAAGTACGTTCACCCAGAAATCGAGCGCGAGGTGGTGAAGTATAGTTTGAGAAATCCTCATAAAAATTGGTAGGAATACACAAAATTGCTAGGGGCGCAAAATTAGGTAGGGGCACAAAATTAGGTAGGGGCGCACAGCTGTGCGCCCCTACTTTACGAAATCCTAATTTTCGCAGCGTGTAACGCCATTAAATTTAACCGTCACCTAAATTCTTAGGAATCTCTTTAGGAATTACCCAGTAATAAATGGTAGAACCACCAGGAGTCTGCAAGGTTTTTTCTGGCTTCCAATCGCCCATATCAAACGCATGAGACACGATACGAGTCCCAGGTTTGAGCTGTTTAAATAGCTGCGGTCTGAGCTTAACATTAAGTTCGGGCAACAAATAAAGCGTTACGACAGTTGCATCGCTGAAGTCGCTCTTAAACAGGTCTTGATTGAGAAACGTCACGCGGTCTGTTACGCCTGCTTTTTTAGCGTTTTCCTTTGCTTCTTTAATCCGTTCTGGGTTGATGTCTATCCCAACTGCCTTTTTCACTTGATATTTTTGTACAGCAGTAATTGGGATGCGTCCGTCGCCACTACCAAGGTCGTAGAGCGTATCATTTTTAGTCACCTTAGCAACTTTGAGCATTTCGTCTACCGTCTCTTGAGGTGTAGGTACGTAGACGACATCTGGTTCGCGTAGTGGTGCTTGCGTATCTTGGGCAATTGTTTGAGTTTGAGCGTTAGTTTGGGTAGTGAGACTGTAACCAGTTATTCCTAAGCCAACTATACCAATGCAGGCGATCGGTAGTAGGAACAAGCGTTGTCGGCGCATTATTTTCCTTTCCTGTAGCCGTTTCCGTATAACATAATGCCATGTTATAAGTCGTAAGTTGTAAGTCGTAAGTCGTAATTAAGGAAGCAGGGAGTAAGGAGAATTCGGAATTCGGAATTCGGAATTCGGAATTCACGCATTCAAAATGTATCACTCGCAAGAGCGCAAGAGCGCCTTTCACCAATTACCAATTACCAATTACCAACTACCAACTACCACCCATCAATTAAATAAGTACGCCAGGATTGAATTTTATCTTCATCGGTAGTTTGAGGAATTGCTAAACGCCAGGTTTTCCCCTCTTTCTGAAGTTGTAAATAGACCTCGAATGGATTATTTTCTTGCGTTATCCGTCGTTGAGAAATTTGTAAGGTGCGATCGTAAGTTCCGATAATTCGATATGCTGGTAAGTTTCCAATTTTGAGTTGTTGCTGTTCTTGTATTCGCAGGCGATCAATTTCTAGTTTAAGTGGTGTAGATAGGTGGAGTTTCTGACTGATTTGTTGTTGTATTTGAGATAATTGAACTGCTAAAGCTTTTTGCACCAGTCGCTCGTTTGGGATTACGATTGGAGTGCTACTACATGCTGTCAGAAATATTAGCAAGATTCCAATTAAAACGAGCGGTAATTTTCGGTACATAGAACTTGCATTCGTGGGCGACAAGAGACAGCAACTCAAATGAACTCTAGATATATGAAACTTTCTAGAGTTAGTATAAACTGTGAATGACTCTATCGAGCAGTCAATTATGCAAAAAAGATCTCTTGGTTTAGACGATCGCCTCTACGATTACTTTCTATCTGTCTCTCTACGGGAACCAGAAATTTTATCTCAGTTGCGTCAAGAAACAGCTAATCATCCCGCAGCAATGATGCAAATTGCTCCCGAACAAGGTCAATTTATGGCTTTACTAGTTCAATTGTTAGGAGCAACAAAAACTTTAGAAATAGGGGTATTTACGGGTTATAGTTCTTTATCTGTGGCTCTAGCGCTGCCTGCTCATGGTAAGATATTTGCTTGCGATGTGAGTAAAGAATACACAAATATAGCGCGGCGTTATTGGCAGCAGGCTGGAGTCGCTAACAAAATAGATTTGCACTTAGCGCCAGCAATAGAAACACTAGATCGATTATTGGCATCGGGACAATCAGAATCTTTTGATTTTGCTTTTATCGATGCAGATAAAGAAAATTATGACTGCTATTACCAGCGATCGCTTCAATTAGTTCGTCCTGGTGGATTAATTGCAATTGATAATGTTCTCTGGGGTGGAGATGTGGCTAATTTTCAAGTTCAAAATCGAAGTACTCAAGCAATTCGAGCGCTCAATGAGAAATTATATCATGATGAAAGAATAGCCTTAAGTTTAGTACCAATTTCTGATGGATTGACTTTAGCATTAAAGCGATAGATTCAGAAAGTAGATTCAGCCTTTCTAAATTTACTTCTAGGTGCAATTCTCAGTAAAAAATTGTCTACTTCTGCTAAAAAATCTCCGGCTGAATCACTCTTTACATTCCCCTGAGCGTCATCTTGTTCTGCTGCTATGGCTTCCTGCAACAGTTGCTCATGCTGTTGTTGTAAAAGTCTTTTGTGTAGAATTTCTAGCAACACTGCTTGCTCGTCGATTGATAAAGCTTCTACCGTTTCGATCGCCTGCTGAAACTTAGGGGTGTTAAGTACCATAGATACAGATAAGTTACCAACTTCGTTAGGTCTATTCTTAAGTGTAATCTACAAGATGCTGTTGTAGTACGGAAATCACCCAATGATTTTAGTTGAGGCAATTCCTCATGCAGTCGGGCTTTATCATTCTTCAAAAGTTAAATTTAAGCTTTTTTATTTCTGCTTCTTTGGTAAGAAGGTAAAAATTGATAACCCTCTTTAAAAAAGCATAAAGAGGGGGTTATGAAATCTATTTTTCGTGCGGTCGCGCTTTTATTGTCCTCTCATTCTGGCTTTATATTCTGCATAATAGTTGCTGAATTTCCAGAATTCGACAATTAGATGCCGCACGGAACGATAGCTTTTTTTAGCAAAGTTGTAGGCTTGCTGTCTGTGACTAACAGGTGCGCGATCGGTGTGTTGATAAGAAGTATCTCTCATATTCGTCTCCTAAATTAATTACAGTTTTTGACAAAATTAGCGGTAATATCTTTGCTCGATCCAAGAACGCATTTCTGCTTCAGAGCCAAAGCTTGTTGACTCATTTGTATTTGGATCGAATGCTTGCCACCATGTATTGCCTTGGCGATCGCGGCGTTGCTTTACTTGTAGTTCGTTGCTTTGAAATAACCAAGCAAATAAGTGCTGAAAAAATTTGGAAACCTTGGCATAGTCGTTTGGCTTTGCCACAACAAATTTAGTGTGAGATTTACGGTCAGTTGTTTCATTTCCACGGGAAATTAAGTAATCGCAATTAGCTTTCATAGTTCGAGGTAATTGAAAGTAAAAATAAGTCTTTGTTTTGCGGCACAAATCTAATCTAACAACTACTAATTCTGATGACAAAGCAATCTATGCATAGTTGTATGAATAAAATCGATAGCTCGAAAATAAGGTAAGTTATGAATGGGTGGCATTGAGCCAAATTCATTCATCATTTATCGTTGAAGCCATGCTAGAGCTTAGCAATAGTCAGATCAAACTCTCCCAACTGCGAGCATTATTGGCAGTAGCCGAATACGGTAATTTTAGTGAAGCGGCTTTACGCTTGGATTTGTCTCAATCAGCAGTCAGCCACGCGATCGCATCATTAGAAGATGAATTAGGCATCTTATTATTCTCTCGCGGTCGGCAAGGCGCATCTCCCACACCTGTAGGAGAACAGGTCATCGGTTATGCTGAAAAAATCTTGCAGCTATTGGAAGAGATGGTTGCAGCAGCCAAATCAGAAAAAAGCTTGCAGAGTGGCACTGTCAGAGTTGCTTGTATACGGAGTGCAGCTACCCATATCTTACCGTCTGCGATCGCCCAATTTCGCCGTCGTAGTCCAGGAATTGCGATCGACATCTTAGAACATTTCGACCACTTGGACGTAGAAAAAGCTTTGCGGGAAGGTCAAGCTGATGTAGGCTTTACCCACCTCCCTACCAGTGCGGAATTTGAGACTTGGGAAATTTTGCGGGATGAATATGTCGCTCTACTACCACCATCTGCTAATTTGCGGCAGAATCAGTGTACTTGGGAAGAATTATTTGCTTATCCTTTAATCGTTCCTAGTACCAATAATGCGTGTTTTACCACGCTTCGCAACCACCTGCTAAGCGCAAGTATTCGGATCGATCATCAGGTTGCTTACCAAGTTAACGAAGACTCTACTGTTGTCAGCATGGTATTACAAGGTTTAGGCGCAACAATTATGCCACGGCTAGCAGCAGAACCAATCCCATCAGCCGTACATGCGTGTAGTTTGCCAGTACCATTAGAAAGAATCATTGGAGTAGCTGTGCTAGCAAATACGCTGCTAACTCCGGCGGTATTTACTTTTTTAGACGTGTTGCGGGGTGTTAAATCACCTGCGGTTAAATTTGCATCGTGAGGTCAGTTATCAGTGTAGAGACGTTACATGTAACGTCTGTACAAAGTTATCAGTTATCAGTCAACCGTCAACTACCAATGACCAATGACCAATGACTAATGACCAATAACACTAAAAACTTGTTGCTCTAACTTGTCGCACGACTGGCGTACAAGTCTCAGTCCTTCATCTAGAGAAATTTCACCTGTGGAGGTTTGGAATTCTTGTAACAGTTCCGCTTCTGTAGTTTGATATTCACCGAGATCGGAACGAAATTTAGTTAATAAATTGATATTTTCACCGTCTTGAGTGGCAAATTCAAATATGGAGTCGAGATAATCCTTAACTTCTCGATTTTTCACTCCTTCGGTTACGGCTGTATAGAGTAGATCGTTATCTAAATATTCAAATTCTGGTACGTCTAACCGATCGCCCTTTAATTGAAAAGTCTTAACGCCTGCTTTTGGTCTGACGGTTAAATTCTCGCGTCTGACTCTGGCGGCGGCGTTACTTACTAAAGTTGCGATCGCTAATACGCGATCGGGATAGTTACTATCTGTACCGCGCAATTCGATCGTCCCGATTTTATTGAGTCGGACGCGATTCCATGCCGTTTTTAACATGCTACCTCCCGCCTCATAAAACAGATGGCGTTCTACTCCAGCACGATCCATCGCTTCCAACCAAGCATGATAGCGCCCAAACTGCAACTCTACTAATTCTTCTACGCTATGGACGTAAGGCTGAAGTCCTCCCACGGCTTGCAGATTGGTGTAAACTCCCTCCCAGCCAAAAATATTTCGTCCGCGATAATGTACGGTATGCGCTGAAACATTCATTCCCCGTCCTTCGTAAAACGGACAAGCGCGGGAAAGCGCGATCAGTGCAGCGTCTAAAGCTGTCGCTAGATTGAAGAGATTCAAGATTTCTGCTTTGGCTGCTAAAGTAGCGTCGTAAGATACTCCTATACGCGGATCGATCGCCCCTGGTTCAACTTCCAAATGTAGGTGCGTACCCGTACACCTGCCTGCGTGCAAGAAGCGATCGTAACCTACGGTACGCAGTTGAACGTGATACCATAACTTATTACGAATTATCGGCATGACGTGCAAGGGATAAGTAGACAAGGGATAGAGTCTCAAATCCAATTCTTGTCCCGCCTGGATTGCTATTTGCAGGTTACTAAAATACTCTTGAGTGAGTTCAGTAACTGAATTGACCGGGTTTGTATTAATTTCAACAATATGCTTAACCCATTCAGGTGCAAAACAATCTGGATTGCTGCCTTTTTCAGTTGCGATCGCCTGACAGCGCGATAAAAATTCATCGGCACGATGAGAAATTGCCCCAGTGCGATCGACGAGGAAAAACTCTTGTTCAAATCCAAGCCGCCGCTTTGCTTCTGTCATGGCTAAAATCTCTACAATTTAGTTTTTTACCTCTATTGCAATGATTTCACGCTCGTCGATAATTTAAAGTATCTCAAAGATAGACTTTGACTTTTGAGCTAAAATATCTCTCTTAAGGCGTAAATTTAATGCTCTCGATGATGTTAAGCCCAATATTCCGGTTGGCAAAGCTCGATTGCTAGTGCGATTAAATTAGCAAAATCAATTTTGCTAACTAACATCCAAAAACGTAATTGTTCTCGCTGTCTTTGGCTACTTTTATGAAGATACCTTCCTCGTCATTTCAAATAAATGTTGGGCATTTTGTCCTAAGAATGCATCGAATAATACTTTCTTTCCCGCTGCTTCTACTGGGTAGCGTTCGGCAATTTCATAATAAGCATAAGTCCAAGGAATTTGCATTAATTCTCCAGTCACATCATCTATGACTGTTACTATCTCTTTCACTGCATGAGTAGCAGTCTGACGCAAACCAACTTCTAAGCTACCTTCAATTTGGGCTTTCATCGGTACTCCCAAAGTAGCTAAGCCGTTAGCTGTAGTCTCTATATCTGGATATTGTAGAGTGTGCTGACGGTTGACATAGCCAGTGAAATGATTGACTGCATATCCATGTAATAATACCCAAGCTCCATATTGGGTAACTCGATTAACTTCTTCTACCACAGATTGTTTGGGAGGCGACCAAGGGCGGGTGAATACGCCTTGGAGCCGATCTACGATTAGATCTATATCGGTTGGATTAGTTGCATTAGAGGGCATTGCCCACCCTAGAGAGGCATCGCTAACAGTTTGATAGATGAGAGATGCGATCGCCTCTGGTAATTCTTCTACAATCAATTCACTAATAAATAGTTTGGGTAAGTCATACTGTTCCTGTTCTGGATGTTGATAGTGGCGAGCGTATAATTTCTGTGCTGGAAAAATATATTCTCCCGCTGCTGTGTAACCCAACGCCTCAGCAACACTAGCTAAATACTCAATGCCTAAATTCTGTTTTCCTTCGGGCGTATCAATATTTAACCGCAGCGAACGAAAAGCAATATGGTCGTTGGCAACCGTACCACCTGCTTGTAAAATCATTTGTTCGTAAACTTGAGCGTAGCTGACTCTAGCACGGTATTGTTGCCAGAGCCGATCCCAAAGATGAAGCGCAATTTCAGCTTTCATAACATCATGAAGGAAGAAGGGGATGAAGAGGTGGGCATTGTTCACCCTGCTGACTGATAACTTTGTACAGACGTTACATGTAACGTCTCTACACTGACAACTGTTTCCTCACAAGTTCCTCAAATTCTATTTCTATATTAAATATCAAGTCATCTGAGTCATCTGTGAATGACGGTAGTGTGACTGGTAGATGCTACGCCTTTGCGCTGATATAGTTCCGCACGTTCTATGGTGGTGAGTGCGGAACTTTTTTATAATTAATCATTCACTTGTCATTTGTCATTTGTTATGGTGATAGTAAGAGCCAAATTTTGAACGCCAGTTGCTTTAAGTCGGCAGAGCCGCCCAACGCACTGGCTCCTTTTGGCTTTTGACTTTTAACTTTGTACATATTTGTTCAACTAACTTCATTCGGTTGAAACAAACTCACAAGATTCTCAACTTTTCTACTTAGTGTAAAAGTAGACATATTCCGGGGAGAGTCTGATATGGAAAGCTTCGATTTTGTCATTATGGGAGCTGGACTAGGAGGACTGTCAGCTGCCGCTTGTTTGACTCGACAAGGATATCGAGTTGTGGTTTTGGAGCAGCATTACTTAGCGGGAGGATGCTGTCATACATTTGATTATGGGGAATATAGATTTTGTGCAGACGTTCACTATATTTCCCAGTGTGGCTCGGGTCAGGCGATCGCGCAATTTCTTAATTACATTGAGCGGGATGTCCCCTTTGTTTCCCTCAATCCCGATTGCATCGATCGCGTTATTGCTCCAGAAATTGATTTTAAAATTCCTTTAGGTTGGGAAAACCTACGTCAGCGTTTGCTCTCAACTTTTCCAGAGCAAGCCACACCAATTAATCGCTATTGTGACGAAATCAAGCAAATACACCAAGAGATTCGCAGCTTAGTTCAAGAAGTCCGTTGGTACAATCGCCATCTATCAGATTGGTTGAAGTTACCCAAGTATTGGAATTTATTTGTAAGGCGAAATTGGACGCTACAAGATCTCTACAATCGTGTCGGTTTGTCACCCAAACTACAAACGATATTAGCAGGACAAAGCGGAGACTATGCTTTGCCACCCGAGGAAATTGCGCTTTTTACTCATACTTCTTTAGTATGGGATTACTCGGAAGGAGCCTATTACCCTCAGCACCACTTCAAACACTTGGTTGATGAGATTGTTGCAGCCATTACCTCTGGTGGTAGCGTCGTGCAATTTTCAACTCCCGTAGAATATATCGAAGTTGAAGACCGTCAAGTACAAAAAGTCATTGCTGGAGGTAGAACTTATCAGGCTACTCGTGCTTATATCAGCGACTTAGACCCCAAGTTAACATTACATTTAATGCGGGAAACTGTCGAAGAATTAAGTAATCGGGAGCGTCAACGCCTGACTGGTTACGAATATTCTGCTAGTGCTTTTAATATTTATTTAGGTTTAGATAGCCGCTTTGAGCCAGAAAAATATGGGATTGGCAATTGGAATATTTGGTATTATCCCAATGGCGATTTAAATCAAGCCTATCGCCAACAATTGCTGGGTGACTTACACCATCCTTGGATTTTTCTCTCTTGTCCTACGATGAAATCTCCAGCAGGTGGTATGGCTCCGCCAGGACATCACGTATTAGAAATTGCTACCGTGTGTCCCTACGAACCATTTAAACAGTTGCACTCAACAGATCTTAAAGCTTACAAGACGAAAAAACGGCAATTTTATCAAGATATGATGACAAGCGTGCGAGATTTGATTCCTGACGTGAATGCTTATACTCGTATGAAGATTTCTGGAACTCCCACCACTAGCGAATATTATCTCGGACAACCACAAGGAAACATTTACGGTGCGAAGTTAATCCCCAAGCAAGTCGGTTTGAATCGTTTAGGATATACAACTGAATTGCCAAATCTTTTCTTCGTTGGTGCTAGTGCTGGATATCCCAGTGTCCCAGGAGTCATTGGTAACGGTATGGATGCGGTTGAATTGATTACAGGTCAATCGGTCTGGAATCGAGCTAACACTTCTGAGCTGTTGATTAAAAGATAGTTTATCTCTCCTGGGTTGTTAGCTGTTAGGAGGGAGAATGGACGCAGTGACCGATTGTCAATGTACAGACGTTACATGTAACGTCTGTACTATTAGGAATCATCAGATACTAGTTACCAAGGTTTTTAATTGCGATCGCTAGTCGTTGTCGAACTGGTCACTGTCCTAACCTCTAACCCCTAAACCCGATATATGAGCATCAGTAAGCAAGGAAAAATAATTGCTCTTTGGATAGTATTTCTATTCGGAACAGTTTTTCACACGCAGTTAGCTTTAATGCCGCTGCTTTATGGTGAAAATGTAATGATGCCTGATACTCAGGGAAAAATGCCGGCATTCGAGTCATGGTTAATGTTAGGCATGTTTGTCTTACCAGCGATCGCAATTGTAGTGACTGCATTTAATAATTCGAGACGATATAGACTCATACATTTTTGCCTGACAGTTCTGTTCACTGTCATAAATTTTATTCACATCGTCTTCGATCTATCGGTACAACCGATCGTTTGGCATCAAATTGTTTCGATTGTCTTGTTATTTGTGAATGGGTTATTGTTAAATATTGTCTCTTTACAATGGTTGCGAGAGCGAGATAAAAGTCCTAAACTTCGCAAGAAAGTGACTGTTAAAGCAGTCAAAAATTCCTAGTTGTAAAATTTGAAAATTAAAGCCTAAAAAGCTACTTCTTTTTGTGAGTATAGACGATCGCAATAGAGCATCCAACCCAATCCAAATAAACTCGATAGAGAACCTGCGATCGCAGCTTTGACACCCCATCCCACAGGTCCTAGCCAATCGTTAATTTCGTTTAAAATCGCCGTACTAACTTTAGCAACGACATAGGCTGTTCCCACCGCACCAATAGTAACCATACCTAACTCAGCCAATATTTCTAATAGATTTTTCTGCGATAGATCTTCCTCAAAATAGATTTTCCAAATTAATGTGTACATGCCAATATCAGCAGCAGTTAAGACAAACTGTTTTGGCATTTCTGCGCCTGGAGAAGGGAGAGCCGATACAGCACCGCCACTAGCAGCATAACCCGCAATCGCTAAAGCAGCTTCAATTCTCTTTTTACCTTGTAGATCCACGATTATCTCCTTGATGATTGGTAATTGGTCATTTGTCATTACTGATGAACATTAGCTGGGGCGATCCGATCGCATTCCTGCTTGTATGGGGTCAAATCCTGGGGGAAAGTGGGTGGTATCGGGGTCGTAATCTGCTTCGCGTAAGTCTGCTGTTTCGAGTTTGGCGTGACGTAAATCTGTACCAATTAGAATTGCTCCGCGTAAATTGGCTCCATTGAGGTTAGTTTCGTTGAGGTTAGCATAGCTTAAGTCTACTCCTCTCAAGTTTGCGCCACTTAGATCGGCTCCACTTAGTTCGGCATAACTTAAGTCTGCGCCCTTCAAATCGGTAGCTTTAAGATCGACTGCACCAAGTTCTATGCTTGTAAAGTCTCGTTTTCCAGCCGCATATTGGTTGAGGAGTTCGGCTACATCAGTCATGGAGTTGGGGATGGCTTCAGACATAAGCAAATCTAACAATTTTGGAGTTAAAGGTTTTATTTCTAGTTTAAGGACACAATAGAACTATTTGTAGTTTGGAATTGGAAGAATTATGTCGCGCAAAGACGCATACGCGGAGCGTTCTCGAAGAGTAGGCGCAAAGAGTAATTAGGATGTTTACATTTTATTACGGAAATGAAAGATAGAGAGATAGCAAGGAGTGCTGCGTTGGGAATAATTGACTTATATTATGTTTTGTTTAAATGGAACTTATGAGAATAGTTCGTTCTGAGAATTTTATAGAATATGATGGTATTTTCGAGATTAATCGACTTGCGTTTGGTCAAGAGAATGAAGCGAAATTAGTCGAAAGTATTCGCTATTTACCTAATTTTAACTCTGCTCTATCTTTGGTAGCAATTGACAGCGATCGCCTCGTCGGGCATATTTTATTTAGCGAAATTGCGATCGTTAGTCCTCAAGGTGATGTGATAGCATTAGCTTTGGCTCCATTAGCTGTTCTGCCTCAGTTTCAAAATCAAGGTGTCGGTTCTCAACTTGTCAGAGCAGGGTTGAAACAGTGTCAGATTTTAGGATACAAAATTGTGATAGTTCTGGGTCGTCCGAACTTCTACAGTCGCTTTGGTTTTGTGCCTGCGATCGATCGAGGATTGCGATCGCCTTTTTCTGTTCCAGATGAAGCATTTATGGTACTGGAACTCGTACCTGGGGCATTAAATGGAGTTAGCGGGATGGTGAAGTATCCATCTTTGTTCGATTGCGTTTAAGAATGAAGCAAAACACTTGCTTAGATTCCGTGGCTTTTACCAATCACCCAGTGACGGCGGAAAAAACGCGATAAAGCCGATTCTTCTAACGATAAATAAATTGGGCGACCGTGGGGACAGGTACGGGGGTTGCGGGTACGCTGCCATTGATTGAGTAGCGTTTGCATTTCTTCTAAACTCAAAGTCGTACCGTTGCGGATGGCACAGCGACAAGCAGTCGCAACTTGAGCCGCTTGTAAGTCGCCACCTAAACTTAGTTCTACTAAGGCATCGGCGCAGTCGTCGCGCTGTACCAGCATTGCAGGGGCGCTACGGACTGCCCACAAGCGATCGCCAAACGGTTCGACTTCTAAATTCAAACGCTGTAATTGAGCTATTTGAGCCAGCGAAAGATGATTCAGAATCACTGGCGGTTCTAGGGGGACGAGTTGCCAGCGATCGCACAGTTGCTCGTACAATACTCGTTCGTGGGCGATGTGCTGTTCCACCAACCACATCCCACCAGGATGTTCTACCAAGATATACATGTTGTGTACCTGGGCGATCGCTTTCAGAAAAGGGTGTAGGGGAGCCAGTGCGTTGCGGAGGTTCCCTCCGTTAAAGCAACTGGCGTTGTGGGGTGTAGGGTGTAGAGTCGATCCCCCCTCAACTTCTTTGTCTCCCTTGTCTTCCTTGTCTCCCTTGTCTCCCTTGTCTCCCTGTGCGATCGCCCGACTCGTACTATATACGCCTTTTTCTTCCGCAACTTTAATGAGTTGAGTAACTCGTGTATTATGAGCCGAGTCCGACACGCTGTTACTATTGAGCCGCAGTATTTGTTCTATAGCACTTGCCGTGCGTTCTTGCCAATGACTCAGGTGATGTAGGTAAATTTCGGTTTTCGCTGGCTGGCGGTTCCAATCGATCTGCCACGGCGCAACTTTCAAATGGAGAAAACAAACTGGATAGCGATCGCGGGGTAACGTCCGTGTCATCGCCGCAAAGATTGTTTGTTCCAATTCTGCAAACTTCACCATTCTACCGTTCACTGCCACCCTCACCCAGTCTGGACGATGACGATGACAGCGATCCGGTAAACCCAGAACCAATTGAAGGGATGAATAGTGAGAATTTGGAATTCGGAATTCGGAATTCGGAATTAAATTCTCCCTCTGCTCCCCTGCTCCCCTGCTCCCTGCTCCCTCAAAAGGAGTTGGCACTTCAACCTTAAGATATTGCAAATCGCTCAAACTGACTTGGCGTAGAATTTGTGGGATTAAGTGCTGGGTAGTTGCTCCTGGGGAGAGGGTAAACCATTCGCGATCGTCTTGCCAGACTTGCCAGGTGACGTGAGGATGACACAGGGCAATTTGCTGAATTGTATTTTGGATCGCTCTGGTTTGTTGACTCAGAGAAGGCATTCCCTGACGGCGTTCTGCCCAATTTGCAAATAAATTAGAGACTGTGACGACTGTACCAGGAGCGATCGCCACTGTTTCTGTCTCTAGAACTTCGCCGCGATCGCAGTATCTCACGCGCCATCCCTCACCAGTCTCAGCAGCACGGCTCAAAATTTCTAATTCAGCCAGTTGAGCCAAACTATGTAACGCCTCGCCACGAAATCCCAAACTCGTAACTTGCCACAAATCTTCACAGCTACGAATTTTGCTGGTGCTATGGGCAGTAGCACACGCTTGTAAATTCTCCAAATCCATGCCACAGCCATTATCGGCAATGCGAACGCGCCACTGTTGCGGATAGAGATAAATAACTACCCGCGTTGCTCCAGCATCTAGAGAGTTTTCTGCGAGTTCCCGCACGACAGCAGCCAGAGAATCGATAACTTCTCCAGCCGCGATTAAATGTACGACCTCAGTAGGTAAAGGTAGAATCCCAGATTTCATAAGATCTAGTCTATCGGAGGAGTGAGGAGACAAGTCGGAATTCGGAATTCGGAATTCGGAATTCGGAAGCCAGAAGTGTTTGATGCACTACCAATTACCTCCCTTACCCCTTTTTATGAATATTTTCTGGGATTATTTCTCAAGGGTGGCGAAGTATGATTTTATTAGCTTAAATAGCGAATTAGCTCCAATTTGGTTCGCAATACTGGCTGTTATCTATGCCGTAGATTCTACTTCTAAATGAAGAGAAGTCGCTAGTAAATGTTTTCCATGATTCTATCTTTAGAATGAATGTAGAAAAGTTCTTGCTAAAGAAAGAGCGTTTTGGTTTGTTTTCCTTGGTACATTGCTGTTAGTTTTGTAAAGAGAGGAAGCCTAATGGATAAAGATAATCTTATGCAAGGGGTGATTCCACCTGAGCCTCCGATTAAAGCTCAGTCGGGCGTACACGAACTGAAATCGCGCTTGGAATGGGGAGAACCTGCTTTTACCATCCTTGACGTGCGCCCTCGAAACGCATATAACGACGGTCATATCATGGGAGCTATGCCCATGCCAATGGAAAGTTTAGCTGAACGGGCAAAATCTTCCTTAGCTCCGAGCCGCGATATCTACGTTTACGGTGAAACAGACGAGCAAACTGCTGAAGCTGCTCAAAGTCTCCGGTCGGCAGGATTTGAGCATGTATCGGAACTTAAAGGCGGTTTTCCTGCATGGAAGGCGATCGCAGGTCCTACAGAAGGGATTGTTGAGTCTCAAGCACCAAAAGATCAGGAAGTATACAATGTTGTAACTCAGTTACAACATCATACGGATACGCAGAAAAACCTTAGAGATAACTAGTGTAAGAAGTCAGAAGCCGGAATTAAAAAAAGACGAAGCTACTTACGTAGAACATCAAAAGAGCGTTAGAAATTTAATCGACTCTGAATAGCAAACCAATCCCATCTCGGAGTTTTTTCGCGGTGGGATCTTTATCATCTAGCTTTGGGCGATCGCCAATCGTCAATTTTGCGATCGCGGCACTTACAATAAAATGCATTGATGCAATTGATCTAGGAGTCGCGATCGTGCCAGCAGCAGTAGGAGTCATTGAAACTTTGGGTTTTCCAGCCATACTCGCCGCAGCAGATGCAATGGTGAAAGCAGGCGAAGTCACCCTTGTTTACTATGGGATTGCCGAAAAGGGAGAGTTTTTAGTCGCGGTTCGCGGTAAAGTAGCAGAGGTTAATAGATCTGTAGAAGCGGGAATTGCGGCTGCTGAAGAAGTGTTTGGGGCTCAAGTCATCGCTCACTACATCATTCCCAACCCGACAGAAAACATAGAAACGGTATTACCAATTCAATACACTCAAAAAGTAGAGCAGTTCCGCACGTTTTAAGGCGACTGGCAATAAAAAGTGAGGGCGCGACGCGATCGCCTGTCAGAGCTTATTGTCAAAATTAGGAATAAATATCTATTGACAAAGAAGAGATGACACAAAATGCTTTCGCTCTGTCAAAATATAGGATGAGCATTTATAGAATGTATTTCTTAAGCTCTATACTTACAAATTCTTGACACGATCTATTTGGGGAGATAGCCAGTGCCACAGGCAGTTGGATCGATTGAAACGAAGGGTTTTCCTGCTGTGTTAGCCGCAGCAGATGCAATGGTTAAAGCCGGAAGAGTCACTTTAGTTGGTTATATTCGAGTTGGTAGCGCTCGTTTTAATGTCAACGTGCGCGGTGATGTCCAAGAAGTCAAAACCGCCGTTGCCGCAGGAATTGAGGCAGTAGAAAATGTATACGGAGGTACGCTTGAATCCTGGGTGATCATTCCGCGCCCACACGAAAACGTAGAAGTCGTACTACCCATCGGCTTTACAGATGAAGTCCAGCGCTTCCGCGACTCGGTGGAACGACCGATAATTCAAAGATAGAGAGCGATCGAGTAGGGAGCAGGGAGCAACTACCAATTACCAATTACCAATTACCACTAATAACTGACAACTGTTCCCTACTCCCTTTTCTTGTGATTCGGATTTCAATTATTATTCCAACGTTGAATGAAGCAAGCTGTATCGGGCGTACTCTGCGACAGCTAAGCATACTCGATCCTCCAGCATGGGAGGTGCTAGTTGTCGATGGTGGTAGCGAAGATGGTACGGTTGCGATCGCTCAAGCTGCGGGAGTGCAAGTTTTATTCTGTACTGAGCGAGGGCGTGCAATTCAAATGAACCAAGGGGCAAAAGCTGCCAGCGGAGAAGTTCTTTGTTTCATCCATGCCGATACTTGGGTTCCAGACGATCTCGTTGAAATAATCGAGCGGACTTTGGCAGATCCTGGAGTTGCAGGTGGGGGTTTTGTTTCCCTCATGGCAGGTTCCTCCAAAACTCGTTGGTGGATGTCTCTGCACAATTTTCTCAAAACTTATTACGCGCCGTTACTATTTCGTCCCCACTTATTTTTTCAGGGTTTGAGGTTACTATTCGGCGATCAGGCGATTTTCTGTCGTCGAACTGATTTTTGGCAATGTGGTGGCTTCGATCGCACTCTGGCAATTATGGAAGAAGCCGATTTCTGCTTGAAATTAGTGCGGCAAGGGCGCATCCGGCAAGTCAATCGCATCGTCCAAAGTAGCGATCGCCGTGTTGCCCGTTGGGGGTTTTGGCAAGCAACAGCAATATATCTATATGTCGGTTTTTTGTGGGGATTTGGTATTTCTCCCACATATTTAAAGCGACTGTATCGGGATATTCGGTAAGTGGTGCGTGGTGAGTGGAAAGAGCGATCAATAGCTGGTGGCTGGAATTGCTTCCTTGTCTCCCTTGTCTCCCCCCTCTCCCTTGTCCCTCTTGTCCCCCTCAATTCTCCGTCCAGTCATAACCATTTCAACTTTGGTAGGGGCTGAGACTAAACCTCGCCTTACGGGATGTACGGGGCGGTTGTTGGCTAGCGAGAGTTCTAAGTTAGATAGGATGGTAGCCAAGACGAGTTTCATCTCAAACAGGGCAAAAGCTGCACCAATACAGCGCCGCACGCCGCCGCCGAAGGGTAAGTACTCGTAAGGAGAAAATTGCCGTTCTAGGAAGCGTTCTGGTTTAAATTGCTTTGGTTCGGGGTACAGGTCTTGGCGTTGATGGGCGAGATAGATGCTACCTACTAATACCGTACCTGGTTCTAACTGTTGCCCTAAAAGAGTAACGGGCGATCGCACGACTCTCGGAAAAGTTAGCATTCCCACGGGATAAATCCGCAGGGTTTCAGAACAGATGGCGTTGAGATAGGGCAGTCGCACGATCGCGTTTTGGTCTGGTGTATCGCCTAGAATGTCAAGTTCTGCCAGCAACTTTTGCCGGACTTCGGGCAGTTTGTGAATCCAATATAATGCCCATGTCAAAGCTGTAGCCGTGGTTTCGTGACCTGCAACAAGCAGCGTCATCAATTCATCGCGTAGTTCCTCATCTTTCATCGGTTCTCCGGCTTCATCCCGCGCCGCCATGAGTAAGCTGAGGATGTCGGTACGCCCGGGATCGGGATTGGCGCGACGTGCTTCTATTTCAGCATGTAGTAGTCGATCGAGTTGTTGTTTTTGACGCAAAAAGTTCCCCCACGGACTCCATGCACCTAAATCTCGTTGTAAAAAGGGAAAGAATAAGAGGCTAGCTTTGAGGGGCGAGTTCGTTAACTCCAGCATGTTGTAGAGGAGTTTTTCGATCTGTCGATAGCGTTCTCCTTCCCTCAAACCGAAAACAGCTTGCAAAATGACATTGAAGGAAATAGCTTGCATGGAATCCCGCACAGAGAAAGGCTGATTCGGGTTCCATTGGCTGGTGACTTGTTTGGCGATCTCGGTAATGATTTCACCGTATGCCTTCATCCGATCGCCATGAAAGGGTGGAACCATCAGTTGGCGCTGGCGGCGGTGGCGATCGCCACTTTGCATGATGACTCCAAAATCCCCTAATAATGGAGCGAAAATGCCGTTGATCTCTCCAGGTGCGTCAAACTGCTTGTAATGGTCGTTGGTCAATATCTCCTGTAACAGTTGGGGACTGCTGACATAGACCAGGGGACGATAATTTAAACCTACCTTGAGAGTAAACCAGTCACCATAACGTTGAGCGCAAGACTCCATTAAAGCAAAGGGATTAGCAATCCACTGTAACAGTTGAACGAGCGGTGGAGTTTTTGGACCTTGGGGTAGAAACATAATTTCTTGCTCTAACTCTCTTTCTAAATCTTTTTTATTGTTACGCCAGCCTTAAGTAGTCAAAATACAGATACTGCATTACTGAAATAATCTACCCCAAGCAGATGTAGAGTCAACCGCGATCGCCTTAAACTTTCCTAGCGTTTTCTCGTTGGCGATCGCTATGGTGGATATTTATATTCTCGATTTGTTTGTCATTGGGGTGCTGCTGCTAGCAGTTACCCTTGGTTCGGGTTGGATTTCCCGCTTACCTTTTTCTTTTGCCCTCATTTACTTAGTTGTAGGAATTATTCTCGGTCCCTACGGTTTTAAACTCATTCAAGTGCAACCAAATGCTGAGTTTTTGCAACGACTGACCGAATTTGTCGTGATTGTCTCGGTGTTCAGTTGCGGCTTAAAAATGAACCGTCCCTTACAATTGCGAGCATGGCAAATTACAGCCAGATTGATTGGATTTCTCATGCCCATTTCAATTGTAGCGCTGGCAGCAGTAGGACATTGGTTGTTGGGAATGAATTGGGGTGCAGCCGTGTTACTGGGTGCAATTCTCGCTCCTACCGATCCCGTATTAGCTTCAGAAGTGCAGCTAGCAGACATTGACGATGAGGATGAATTACGTTTTGGTCTGACTTCCGAAGGAGGTTTGAATGACGCACTGGCATTTCCCTTTGTCTATTTTGGCTTGCATTTATTCAAAGACCCCAATTTAGATAATTGGTTTAAACAATGGGTAGCCGTGGATTTAATTTGGGCGATCGCATCTGGAATTGTGATGGGAATTGCCGTAGCCAAAGCTATTACTTGGATCGATCGCCAGCTGCAAAAACGTCGTCCTGCTGATGTTTTGATGGAGGATTTTGTTGCTCTAGGAACGATTTTGGTTACCTATTCCTTGGCAGAAATTGTTAACGGCTATGGATTTATTGCCGTATTTGTTGCGGGGTTAGTCGTCCAGCGAAATTACGCAGACAATCTAGAAAAACGCGAGTCTGAATTAGAATTTGTCGAACGAATTGAAAAGTTAATGGAAGTCGGCACAATTCTGTTACTAGGATCGCTGTTGAGAATGCAACCCTTGTGGCAATATCTCGGAAATTCACTGATTGTGGCAGGATTATTACTCTTTGTCATCCGTCCCGTAGGAGCGTGGATTAGCACGATTGCAACAAATCCTCCGGTAGAATGCGATCGCCGTCGCTTGCATCCTGCCAGTCGGTGGTTATTTGGTTGGTTTGGTATTCGCGGTGTTGGTTCTTTGTACTATCTCTTCTACGCTTTTGGTGAAGGTTTAAAAGACAGTGCGGCAGAACAAATTGCCTGGATTACTTTCACAACAATTGTTATTTCTGTAGTTTTACATGGAATTAGTGCCACACCTTTAATGAGTTGGTACGAGCGTAGAATCAGAGGGAAGAGCAGGCGAGCAAAACACGCAACTCTACCCGAACAAAGCGAGTAAATAATGCATAGAGACGTATCATATTACGTCTCTATATTTGTACTATTTTGCTATTTTTTCCAGTAAGCCTTTTGCCTTATCTTTGAGACTAGTTTTACCTTCTTGGGCTTGAGCATCGATATTTTTGATATTAGCCTTTAAGTTGGGATCGAAATTTCGATTAGAGTTAGTCCTTGCTTGTTTTGCCTCTTCCATCAATCCCGTGGCTTCGCTATACTCATATGCTCGCTCGATCTTCTCTTCTGGAGTAGGTTTATATTCTGGAGGGATGAGTTGTGTCTCTTCTAAAGTCGCTGCATAAACTGGTGAATAGCCCGCGATCGCAGTGCCAAAAAAGCCAAGTAAACTCACGAGAAATAACAGTAAAAGCTTTTGCAAAAGCCCTTGTTTTAGATTGGATAAAATCCCACGCATGACAGTCTCTCAAAAAGTTTGACGATGAGAGCAGCTTACATTTTCTGCTATATCTATTCCTTCTACCAGAAGTACGATGTTACCATTTTTCATAAATGTAGGTAGGGGCGCACAGCTGTGCGCCCCTACAAATATATTTGCTGCTGAATGTGAATATTACGACTTGCCATAGTTTGTTCAAATAAGTCTGTGGGCAAGGCTTGTTCTACAGTCGAAACTCCTGGGTGCTTGAGCTTGCCTGATAATAAAAGTTGGGCAATACTACCAGTACCGCAGCCAGCAGCGATCGCGGTGTTATCGTGAATCAACGTCGAACAATAACTCGCCTGCTGTCCGTCTTTTAACCCCGTGACTTCGGAACGAATTGCGACTCCAATCCCGCTAAAACGATTTGTTACATCGGTCATATAGTGGCTGACATGGGCTAAAAATTCGATCGCACTGCGCCGTTGCATCCAAGATTTGGGGAAGACATGGGCGGCAATCCAAGTGAGATGATTGTAAAAATCGGGAACGGAACCAAATTTGGTAATTACGGTTTTGACGGGGAAGGCTTCCGGTAAGGTAAAAGCTTCTGGCATATCAAACCAGTAAACGCCAGATTTACCATAAGGCGCGGGAAAATCTACGACTTCGCGATCGCTATATGGTTTAATTTCCACCCACTGACCGTCGATCCAAGCGGTGAAAGGCTTCTGTAACCCCAAAAATGTCGTTCGCATGACTGTCACGCCAGCACCGCCAGAACCCGCTACTAAGTAACTTAAGTGGATGCGTTCCGGCTGGTCTAATTTTTCCACTCCCTGGCGTACCATGCTGTTTGAGATTCCAGGGAAAACGCCTGTATTGACGATTGCTGTCACTCCAGCAGCTGAAGCCGCTGGAGATAAATCTAAAGCTTTGCGAGTAAAAGACCGATGATCGCTAACATCGAGATAATCTACACCCGTTTCGATACAAGTTTTCAGAACGCTAGCGTCACGGAAGTGAAAGGGTCCGGCACAATGAATGACGAGATTGGAAGCGGCGATCGCTTCTCTTAATTTGGCTTTGTCTGCTAAGTCTAATGCTAGCGATCGAACCTGCGATCCTAGTTGCTTGCTAACTGCGGCTGCTATATCGGGGTTACGGCTAGTGATGGTAATTTCTGCTGATGTATGACTGGCAATGTCTTGGGCTACACTGCTGCCGATTCTTCCCCTGCCACCAAGAATTAAAACTCGATCTGTCATCAATCCAGAATTGTTGCACCTTCTCTATTTGAACAGATTTTATGCCCGCTCTGCCTCGGTAGTAGGGATGAGTTTGGTTTTACCTCTGTCATCGTCTGCCAAACCAGTTTTTTATCTTTGTCAAAAAACCAGAACGGCGGCGAGGGCGGATACGCGGTGAATTCTGAGGATCTACAGATGGTAGTCGGTTAGCAGCAACAGAAACAGCATTTTTTGTTGGCACAATTTCAGAACCATATTTACGGGCATAAACTTGAGTAAATTCCGCCCCTAAAAAGAAAACTTGGGCAGAATAGTAGATCCAAACTAAGAGAACGGCAAGGGAACTAGCTGCACCAAAGGTCGAACTGACGGCGGCACTACCGAGGTACATACTCAATAACGTTCTGCCAATTGTGAATAAGAAAGCCGTTGTTGCCGCACCAACTAAAACATCTTTCCAAGCAATTTTGACATCAGGCAGGATGACGTAAATCATCGCAAATAATAATGTCATCAAGCTAAAAGAAACGACAAAGTTGAGAATAGATAATCCAGTTGCTAAACCTGGTATCCAACTATTCATAAAGCTACTAAATGCTGCTAGTGCCGTACTCAAAAATAGGGATAATAACAATAAAACGCCAATCCCTAAAACCATACTAAATGAGATCAGGCGGCGGCGAATTAATACCCAGATTCCTTGTCCTGATTTTGGTGCAACTTCCCAAATTGTATTGAGTGCGTCTTGCATTTCACCAAATAAACCTGTCGCACCTAATAGAAGTGTAGCAAGACCGATCGAAGTGCCAACAATACCCGTTTTGGTTTGATTGACGTTAGCAAGTGCAGTTTGTACGACTGTTGCCCCTGCTTCTCCTACTAAATCTTGAATTTGGGTGACAATTTCTCCTCTAGCAGCTTCTTCACCGAATACTGCACCTGCCACAGCGATCGCGATCATCAGTAGTGGTGCGATCGAAAATATCGTGTAATATGCTAAGGCTGCTGCTAGCCGCGATGCTTTATCCTGGTTCCACTCCTGAAATGTCTCTTTTAGTAATTCTCCAACAGATCGCAAGTGCATTGTTTGTCTCTTGTTGGTATTTGTTCAGTTACGTTGGTTGCAGTCAAAAAGCAAAATGGTATGAATTTATTGTAATACCAATTCTTTGTGACTACATCGCAGAATATCCCCCATAGTCACCTTAATAAGGGGGGTTCGGGGATCGGATCTGTGCAAAAACAAATAGAATTAGTATGGGCTAGCTAGGCTGAGTTGTTGTAATACAAATCTTTCCTATTCCCAATCGGGTAGGTACTTTTATTTAAATATTTTTTGTGCAATGTGAATTAATTTTATAGTAAATTATTATACAGTAACCGGAGTTTGAGATTCAGTATTGTCAACTTGGAGAGGAAAAACTAAAAATTTTTCGCGATCGCTCAAGCATTTTTGGGCAACCATCTCCGGCAAATTGGGTAGAATTAGTGCTGTCTTTCTGAGAAAGATACTAGTCCACTTTCTAATCCAATAGTGCTGCATTTGATTGACAATCTCTGCATCGTTGCCAGTAAAAATGAATTCCGCATTCTCATCCATCTGAAAGTATGCCAGACACTCAATTTGTTTGGGGCGAGTAGAATCCCAGTATTTTATTGTCGATTTTCTTCCCATGTAAGTACTGGTAAATTTACTTAAATGGTTGAGAGCATTTAATAGTTCTAAAACAGTAATTTTTTCTTTTTGCTTGAGAGATAAGCTTTGATTGCCATCGCATACGTGAGGAAATGTCTGCGAAATTGGCTGTGCGATCGCGCGAACGAGAGGAAATTCTTTAGCTAATTTCTGAAATATAGCAATTGTTTGTTCGACATCTTTTTTGAGTACAGTTTTTAGTTGTAGGTTAGCGATCGTTTTAATTGCTGCTAGTCCCATACTCGTCAAAACTAACAAGGTGACTTGCGAACTCACTTTATATGTATAAACGTAATTCGTGTGAATTGGAAATTCAAAAACATCAAATGCATCGGGATTTTTGATAATATTACGGATAAAATTATGATTGAGAAATTCTTTCACTTGCCATTGTACGGCTTGCTCTTTTAAACATAGGTAAGATTTCGGTTGTTCTTGAATGAGAATAATTCCTAATCCAACGACTCCGGGCAAGTTGAAAAAGTTTTTAATAGTCGTCTCAATCATAGGATTATCATCCTTGTCCTCTTAGCTAGAAATATCTTTTGTTCTCGAGCCAATAGTTTGAGTTTACATGCTAGCTTGGTAAAATCATACATAAGTAAAATAATTACTTTCTTCAGTAGAATGCGAATATAAAAACTATAACCGATGAGTTTAACGAGAAAATATTCTACTCTCAAGGTAGATTTTACTGAAAATACCTCTGAGGGTAGAGGGGGTTTTAATTATGTCGGTAAATCCACGGAAAATATGATTAATTTTATCAAAAAATAATAGGGTACGCGATCGGCGCACCCTAGCAATTAAGTTGATTGGGATTCTAACAACCGGACAAATTTTACCTTCATCGCTTCAAGATAAATATTTGCGTGAAGTAGTATTCTCCTTTTGAATTTCTGGCAACACCAATACCAGTTAGGTTGTAACTACCTACGATGTTCCGTTGGTGTCCAGAACTATTTAACCAGCCTTGAACGGCATTGGCAGCAGGATCGGCGTAACCTTGATTATACGCAACATTTTCTGCTGCTCCCCTATAGGAAATGACTTTGGCAATCTCTTGCACTCTCTGCTGAAAACCATTATGGCTGAAAGGAACTGCACCACTTGCCATATTTTGACTGTGAATTCGAGCTTGATTGCTGATGCTATTATCCCAAGTTAGAGGAGCTAAATTACGCCCTTGGCGATATTGATTAATTCGGTTGAAAACAGCCCGTTCTACGGAGGAAGTATCAGCCTGAGCTAGGATAGTCGTATTAGGTTTCGGCTTTGCAAGTATGTTTTTCTTAGCAATCTCTCGGTAAAAAGTAGGGGTTTTAGCGTTAGCTACAATTGTTGTTCCAGTGGTGAAAATGACTGAACACAAGGCTAGTTTGAACAAAACAGAATGCTTCATGCAATGATTTCCAATGAAAGAATAAGCAAGTGAAACTGAAAATTTTCAGGATGAATCGCTGCTAAAAGAATTAGCAGATGAGTTTATTTTCCAAACTGAACCGTTGCTAAAAGAATTAGCAAATGTACAGTTTAATCTAATGCGGTCACTCTTGAAACTTTTTGCAGAAAGATTTAAAATTAACTGCAAAAATATAGCCTACAAATCTATTCAACTTTATCTCTAATTAGCTAACAAGCGAATTATTACTGAAGCTATATATCGAAGTAATTTTACTGAAAACTCAGCTATATAAATTCTGAATTAGTGACAAATACTAGACTGTTGATAGCGTATGGCGAGCCGTATTTCACTCAAGGCTTTTCAGTTAAGGCAAGAACCCTCCTAACCCAATACTTCTCGGTTAGAGTACATAGTCTTTGAAGATCCCCCTTAATCCCCCTTGGAAAGGGGGAAAAAAGCTATTCTTATCCCATGCCACTTTAACGCGACGTGCTTCAACGGGGGCGACGAAGTCCGCAATAGCGCCACCCCCGCACGTAAGTGGCTCCCCTTTTTAAGGGGGGTTGGGGAGATCGAATCAAAACCCACGAAGTATTGCCCCCTAACCCGCCGCACAAAACAAAACCCCCGAGTTTGCGGGGGCTGGGGGATCTTCAATCTTGCAATTTCGCAACGTAAGAAAAGCGTACGACCACGCGCTCTAAATTATTCTGAAACGGTTTCTTCCTGCAATACCCCTAACACTCGCGCAATATACTCGCTACGCCATTGTTCCCGTGCCTGCACTACTGATTCCTCTGGCTGATATGCTTCAATCTCTGCCAGTGATATAACTTCTTTTGTCGCCAGTAAACGTTCTACAGTATCGAGACGTTCCCGCAAGACAGACACCTCACCTGTTAACGCGACGATCGCGGACAGCAATTTATCGAGTTGCGGCTCGTCAAAGTAAACGGGGCGTTTGCCCTTGGCTTTTTTCATCCCCATGACTTCCTCCATTTACTTAGTCGCAGCAACAATAAACCAGCTACCTCTACTACCTCCTCCTTGTTGGGAATTGTCAGCCGCAGTTTTCCAAGCACCATTGGGAACGAAGGTTTGTATAACTCGATCTGCGGCAAATCCAGCTTCAGTCATAACGGCTGTCAAGTCCAACTCCCGCATGGCACTCCAAAAAGGTTCGTTGTTGTTGGCAGTTTCCCAGTCATACATGAAAGCGCTGAAGGCATCCATGTGGCTGTACAAGGGTGCTTCTACGTGGATCGTCATCCCCCCAGGAGCTAGGAGGCGATCGCATTCTCGCATCACGTTACGGATGGCTGGAAGGGGAATTTCATGCAGCAGGATATGAGAAACTATCAGGTCAAAGGAAGCCGCTTCAAAGTGAGTCCGTTCGGCATTTTGTTGAGAAAAATGGACTCGTTTGCCTAAAGCTTCTGCTCTAGCGTGAGCGTAGCGTAGCATTGGTGCGCCAATATCGATCGCGTAGACTTCGGCTTCTGGATAGGCATCGACATAGGGTAAAGTACTGTGACCGACAGAACAACCCAAATCGAGAATTTTGGCGGGTCGAAAGTCGGGATATTTTGGTTTCAGGTAGTTTTTGACAATGGACAAGCCCATATCATCGTTGAGCGGACCTAACCACCCCGCACCGTAAATATAAACACCGCGATCGTAGGTCGCTCCCGCCGCTAGATCGTCTGCTGTATATTCGCTGTGATAGCTACCAGGCATACAGTGGATATCGACAGCAGTTTGGTAAGCAGGAATTTTGAAATCGGGGTCTAGGGTCAGCGTACCCAAGTGGCGATCGCTCTGTTTTGCCCGGTCGATGAGTTCTGGTAGTTGTCGCTCTACACTGGTATTAACCGCATCCCACAACATTTCCTGGTTGATGCGCCGCAAAGCACTCCACCAACGATAATGCGGGTGTCCTTGCATAGCAGTGCGGATTTCGTGACGGTTTTGGGGCGATCGCTGGTGTTCGCGTTCAAATTGGGGCTTGACAACTTGCTCGTATACTCTTTTATTGCCGGGACTGAGATTTTTAACGATGTGTAGTTTCAGGCTTTTTACAAAGTTTTGTCGCGCCAGCTCATCATGAGTGACTTGTGGTAGCATTGGGTGTTGGAATTGCCGATCCATGTTTCCACCTCTTGAATAAGTCGTAAGTCAAAAGTCAAAAGTCAAAAGTCAAAAGTCAAAAGTGAGTTATTTACAACTTAGATTGATGTATAACAATTTTGCAGGCATATCATGAAGATCTACCTGCTCTAGTTGGGTATTTTCGGAAAGTATTGCTAATTGCTAAGTGTTAAGTGCTAATTGTGAGTTGCTAATCGCCAATCATTTTTAGGTACTTAGCAACGGTTTGTACGTCTTTGTCACCGCGTCCCGAACAGTTAATGACAATGCGAGGGCTACCGTCTAGCTGCGGACAAAGGATATCGAGATAGGCGATCGCATGGGCGGTTTCGAGCGCGGGAATAATCCCTTCTAACTGCGAGAGACGCTGCAATCCCGCGATCGCTTCCTCATCGGTAATGCTGTAATATTCTGCCCGACCAATCTCTTTTAAAAAAGAATGCTCTGGACCCACGCCAGGATAATCTAATCCCGCACTGATCGAGTGTGCCTCAATCACCTGTCCGTCTTCGTCCTGCAACAAGTAACTCATTGCTCCATGTAGTACCCCAACTCTACCTTTGGTTAAAGTTGCGGCGTGTTTTTCCGTAGTGACTCCTTCTCCAGCGGCTTCAACACCAATGAGTCTGACGGTTGGCTCGTTGACAAATTCGTGAAATAGCCCCATAGCATTAGAACCGCCACCTACACAAGCCAGCAAAATATCTGGTAAGCCACCCCATTTTTCCATTGCTTGGACGCGGGTTTCTTGACCGATTGCTGCTTGAAAGTCTCGGACAATTGTTGGGTAAGGATGGGGACCAGCTACAGAACCGAGGATGTAATGAGTTGTTTCTACGTTCGTCACCCAGTCGCGAATAGCTTCAGAGGTGGCATCTTTGAGCGTCCCCGTACCAGCTGCTACAGGTTGTACCTCTGCCCCCATCAAGCGCATCCGAAACACGTTCAGGCTTTGGCGTTCCATGTCCTGTACGCCCATGTAGATGACGCATTTTAGCCCAAACCGAGCGCAGACAGTAGCTGTAGCAACGCCGTGCTGTCCCGCCCCTGTCTCGGCAATGATGCGTTGCTTGCCCATCCGTTTAGCTAACAAAACTTGAGCCAGAGCGTTGTTAATCTTGTGAGCGCCCGTATGATTTAAATCTTCTCGTTTGAGGTAGATTTGCGCCCCCGTCCCATCTGGACGGGCGTAATGTGCTGTGAGGCGTTCGGCAAAGTAGAGGGGGGTGGCTCGTCCTACGTAGTCGCAAAGAAGATTTTGCAGTTCTTGTTGAAAGTCCGTGTCATGTCGATATTTTTGGTACGCTGCTTCTAACTCGCTTAGGGCAGGCATCAGCGTTTCTGGTACGTATTTTCCGCCAAAACGTCCAAATCGTCCGAAAGAGTCAGGACGTTGTGTAGATGGTTGGGAGTTGGGGGAGATCGGTGTAAGGGTCACGATACCTGCGGAGAATGACGATACTCCCATCATTATATAAGTTTGAGGAAATAGGTTTGAGGATAGTTAAGAAGAAGAGGGCGATAACGCCAACAGTATAGTATAAGCTCCCGCACCGAGAGCAAATGCCCAAAAACGGCTTTCTCTTTCGGCTGGTAGTTCTTCCTTCAAGACATTGAGAATAATTCCCCCAGCCAGGAAAGCAAACATAAGTGCGATCGCCGTGCGGTCAACTCCCATACCGCCACTACCAAGCGTCCACCCAACAATTACTGCTGTTGCTAATACCCAGCGACCAATACCGTTATAAATAAACTTGTGATGTTCTCGCAAGCCATAATCGTTGACTGCAAAGTGTAATGCCATTGCTAAAGCAAATTGCAGCATCCCGATCGCATCATTATCATCGCGATTGAGTAGTAAGTAACCGATGATGGTATTGTAAAAACCGTAAACAATGATATGCAGCCAGAAGACACTTGCTGCCGTTACATCTCCTCGGCTCTCTTTGCGGTTGTAACGACGCGATGCGATCGCCGCCCGATCCAAACCATAAAATATCGCTAAACCCAAAAGCGCGACTACGTAAATATGGTATCTCCAAAAAGCCAGCCATCCACCTACAACTTCTCGAATGACTGCTTGTGCCTCGCCTAATTCTGGCAAAATATGAACGAATACATAAGCGATCGAAGCCCCACTGCTGGCAGACAACCATATGCTACGCGGAGTCGCGCTCAGAAATCGCAGCCTACCAGCAAATAATTGCACTAATGCTAGTGCAACTGCCACAATCAGGGAAAGCTCGAACAGAAATCCAGGTAAGAGCATTATTCACGATTGATGATTGGCGAGCGGTATTCGATGGCTGATGAGCGTACCTCCCCATTTGCAATCTAATGTTATGTGGCTATAACGATTTAATTTATACCTTAAAACAGATCTGCAACTAAATATATAGCATTATTTATCAATCCGGTCTTAGCAATCGACTGACTTACGGTTGTGGCGGTTAACTGTTAACAGTTAACCGTCAGCGAACTATATGGGCGCGATCTCCCAGATAATTCGTTTCAAGCACTTATCTGCGGTCGCTGCTCGTGGCAGACAATAAAATGATTCTTGCTATCAATCTCAATTTTTCCTTCCGCCTGTAATTTGCCTAACATGCGGGTGATCGTAACTCTGGTAGTCGAGCAAGCAGCAGCAAGATCGCTATGAGTTAGACGAATGCCCAAACGAATACCTCGCTCCGTAGGTTGACCGATTTGCTTAGCTAGCAACAATAACAAGTGATGCAAGCGGCTCTTGGCATGACGCTTGCCAGAAATTGCTAAAAGAGCTGTTGTTTGCTGTAGCCGTTGGTTAATTTTAGGTAATAATTTTTGGGCGAGATCGGAATTTGCTGCTAACTCCGACCAAGAAAAACAGGTCAGTTCGACTTCAGTTAATGCTGTAGCTTCACAAAGTCCGAAAGCATCTATATCTAAGGCACTGAATGGCGAACCCACTCCTGCCAAACCCAGTAGCACCTCTTCGCCAGTCTCGCAGGCTATTGCCAGCTTGACAATCCCGCGACACACTAACCAAACGGTCTCCGGTCTGAGTCGGATCGTTTCCCCTTTCAAATAAATCTGTTTTTGACTGAGATCTAGCTCGTCGATGGATAGATCTATGTTTTGGTTGTGTGGCTCAAGTTTGTCAGATAGATACAAATGTCGATTGGGATCGCCAATCTCGCGCAGCGATAGCAGGATAGTCTTTGGCTGACCCGTTTTCTCGCAGTTAGACAGACTTGCCACAACTGCCACTTTTACAGGCTGGCGATCGCGCGGACAAAGGTGCATCGTCCATTCCTGCGATTCTTCCATACCTTGTAACTCATTGAATTTGTACCAAAATATTTCTCGGTCTTCGGCACTAAGAAAGGTAGTCAGCGGTTTTCCGCTTAAAAAGCGCTGCGATACATTCAAAAGCTTAGCAGTCGCCTGGTTCACTTCTCGAATCGTACCTGAGAGATCGACGATCGCGTAGCTATCCGGTGCCAGCTCAAATAAATCTTTGTAGCGCCTGCGTTCTTCCTCTAAAGCTCTACGCATCGCTAAAAGTTCTGCATTCTGCCGATGTAGTTCTTCCAGAGTGACTTGAATCTCTTCCGAAGCAACACCAAGTTCCTTAAGTGCTGTGGGTAACAGGTCTGGTTGAAACTGCGGACAATCTACATCATGAAGCAGCAGGTCCAACCGTCCTTGCATGGACTGGATTTGCTGGACGAAATTATCTGTCAACATGCACTCTACCTCTACACGAAATTGTTAGCGAGCGACGATTGGCGGTCACTGAATCAGTTGTCATTGCTTTGCTTCAGAGTGACAGATTCCCCAGATAGCGGCATCTATCAAAAGGTAAGTACATTCATCAAGCTGAAGTCATCTATAAAAAGGTAGAATTTTTTCTATACATGCAAAGTCTTTACACCGATCGCTTTGTAGAGACGTTCCCTGGAACGTCTCTACACTGCTCCCGACTCCCTGCTCCCTGTAAACTGCAAACGGCGAGCCGTTCCATCATCGCTAAAACGTTGCTGACCGATTCCCACCACTTCGACAACGACTTCTCGCGCTGGTGGTGTCCATTGTCCCTGTCGCGCGTCAATCTCAACGATTGTTTCTTCTCCTACTGTATTGACACGATAGGTGGTAGTCGCTCGGACACCTTGACAATAATCAAAACTAAGTCCGTCATCTTCGTACATCGTCCATTCCCCCTGTCCTGCCCAAACGCGAACTGTGAGGGGATTGCACGGTGTTTCATTAACAAACTGTACTACAGGCTGCATGGGGATGACTGTCCCAGACCGTACATAGAGAGGCATTTTTTCCAATGGTGCGCGTGCCAGGATATGAGTTGGTCCTGCAAACGCCTCTCCCGTCCACCAGTCGTACCATGTCCCGGCAGGTATGTACACCGCACGATGCTCTACCCCAGGACGATAAATTGGTGCAGCCATCAGACCAGCACCCAGCAATACTTGGTCGTAGAGGTTGTAAGTCGTGGGGTCTTGGGGAAAATGGTAGAGTAGGGGGCGAAGAATCGGCGCTCCGGTGGTAGCAGCTTCCCAAAATAGGGTGTAAATGTATGGTAAGAGCTGGTAGCGCAAGTTGATATATTCGCGACAGATTTGTTCGACGCGATCGCCAAAAACCCAAGGTTCGTGACGAGCAGTTGTCATTGCCGAATGACCGCGCATGAGGGGGTAGAGCATTCCAACTTGCATCCAACGGGCGAACAGTTCTGCTGTAGCATTGCCAGCAAAACCACCAATATCACAACCAACAAACCCTACACCCGACAACCCCATATTGCACAGCATGGGCAGGGACATTTCCAAATGCTCCCACAACGACTGGTTATCTCCCATCCATACCGACGACCACTTTTGTACGCCAGCATAACCCGAACGAGTCAAAACAAACGATCGCTCGTTCGGACGCAATTTTTCCAGCGCCTCAGCACTCGCTCGCGCCATCATCAATCCGTAAAGGTTGTGAACTTCGGCGTGAGTTGTGGCTGGGTAATTGGGAGTTGTAGGGGCGGGTTTAGCAAAAGATTCACCACCTACGGCAATAGATTCTCGTTCAAAACCCGCCCTTACAGAGGAGTCGGGAGTCGTAGGGGTTAATTCCGAATTCCGAATTCCGAATTCCGAATTCCCCTGTGGTGCATCTAGCGGAAACCAGATGTGCTTACCGTCGTCACCAAAAGGGCGATCGGCGATCGCGGGTTCGTTCATGTCGTTCCAAATTCCGGCTACACCAATACTGGTAAGACTTTCATGTAAGTTTCCCCACCATTGCCGGACTTCAGGACGTAAGAAATCGGGAAATAAGGCTTTATCAGGCCAGACGTAACCATGAAATAACTGTCCATCTGCTTTACGGACGAAATAATCTTTGTCTATCCCTTGGTCGAAAACATGATAATTTGCTTCCGGTTCGTACTTTACCCCAGGGTCAATAATTGTTATCGTCTTAAATCCATCCTCGGCGAGTTCCCGCAGTAGCTTCTCTGGATGGGGGAACCGTTGAGGACTCCAAGTAAAGACTCGATACCCCCGCATGTAGTCGATATCTAAATGAATTACATCGCAGGGAATGCGGCGGCGGCGAAATTCTTGGGCGAGTTCTCGTACTACTGTTTCTGAATCATAACTCCAGCGACACTGATGGTATCCCAAAGCCCAGCGAGGCGGAAGGGGTATTCTGCCTGTTAGCTGCGTGTAGCTACATAGAATTGTGGCTGGATCGGGACCGTAAATGATGTAGTAGTCTAGGGGTGGTGTCTGCATTCCCGCTAAGCTGCGGGTTTCCATGCTCCAAGTTCCAGGTTGAGCTGCGCCAATATCAAACTGACTCCAAAAAGTCGTGTTGAAAAAGATGCCATAACCGACTTCTGGACGCAAAGCCATAAAAAATGGAATTGCCTGATACATCTCATCCGTCAAGGAGTTGTAGTCTAGAGCATCTAGCGTCCAATTTGTTTTAACTTCGCTTAATTTATCTAATAAACCCGTGCGTTCGCCAAAACCATAAAAATGCTCGTCAGCCTCAATTTGTTTCCAGGCAGCGGTTGCACCCATGCGCCAAGCCATACCCATTTCGGCATCTTGGGCAAAGGGGCGATCGCAATTGTCAAAGCAAGTGAGGCGACAAGGTTGGCGTTGAACGACAATTCGCAGCCGATCTGTTTTAATTTCTACCGTGTCAGGTGTTTCTGCAACTTCAAAGGGAACGGGCGATCGCTCGATATCTTCGTCTCCTACGACTGCCCAAGGGCGCTGGGGAAAGAATTCACCGTGAGGGGCTAAACGCACGCGAATAAGATGAGCATCAATAACGCTAATTAATACAGAAGACTCACCGCAATCCAACTGGACAGCGCGATCGCTTTGCGATACTGCCTCCACTGCGCCTACAGTTACCCACGGTTGGTCAGTCGTTGGCAGTTGTCCAAAATATTGCGGCATAAACCTTTCCCCAAATCGCGCATTTACAGCAGGAATTCTATCCCCACAGTCAATTTTCCCGTATCTACACAAACGTAGATTTCTTTCTGAGGGAGCAGGGAGCTTCTGAGCAGGGAGCAGGGGAGACAAGGGAGACAAGGGAGACAAGGGAGACAAGGGAGAAAAAACCATCAACTACCCATTACCCATTACCCATTACCCATTACCCATTACCCATTACCCATTACCCATTACCCATTACCATCACTGCTGACTTTTGACTTTTGACTTCCGATTGATTTGCTTGGGGTCGCTAAATTAGAGTAAAGTAAACAAATGTAAAAAAACGCGACTTAATTATAATAATTCTTACGACAGTAGCGATTTTGAGACTCCGATCTACAACTTATAATTGCCCATGCAGCGTTCATTTTGGCGAAAAATCCCGGTTTTAGTAACAACATTTTTTCTGGCAGGGTTGGTTTGGATGATGCAGCCATCAGCAGCCCTAGCTTATGACAATCCAGAACTGCTACCCGATCGCCCTACCCCGGTCATTGACCTAGCAAAGACTTTTACCGATATTCAGGAAGAACAACTCGTAGCAGATTTAAATAAGTTTGCCGCTGATACTGGCTGGAAACTGAGAGTTTTAACTCAATACGATCGCACTCCTGGTAGAGCAGTAATTAACTTTTGGGGTTTAGATGACAAAAGTATTCTTCTAGTTGCCGACTCTCGCGGTGGTAACATTCTCAGTTTTAGCGTTGGCGACGCAGTTTACGAACTTCTCCCCCGCACGTTTTGGATCGAACTACAAACCCGCTTTGGTAATTTGTACTACGTGCGAGAACATGGGGAAGACCGCGCCATTCTTGGAGCTTTAGAATCCGTTGAAGGCTGTTTAGTCAAAGGCGGTTGTAACGTCGTTCCAGGTCTACCAAGAGAACAGTGGATTCTCACCCTAATCACATCAACACTGGGAGGCGTAATTTGTGGTTTTGCCGCTCAACCCCGTCGTCCAGGACAAGCTCTAGCTTGGCAGTGGGCTTTGATTTTCTCGCCGTTGTGGGGCATATTATTCATTGCTTTCGGTATTGGACCAGTTGTCACGCGCACTACAGAATGGCTACCTCTAATCCGCAATATCTCAGGCTTTCTGATTGGAGCGCTCGTAGCTTATCTCACGCCGATATTTGGGCGTTCTTCTGCTTCGGAAACGTAATGGGTAATGGGTAATGGGTAATGGGTAATGGGTAATGGGTAGTTGGTTATTATTCTCCCTTGTCCTCCTTGTCCCCCTTGTCCCCCTTGTCCCCCTTGTCCCTGCTCCCTGCTCCCTGATAACTGTTAAACTGGTCACTGTCCCTAGCTCCCAGCCTTTCTCTATGGAATGGCAGATGATTGATGCCCAAAATCTGGCGATCGTCGATCGCGAGGTTGGCGATTATGACTTCTCTCCCGCAGAATACGAGATCGTCCGTCGTGTCATTTATGCTACTGCCGATTTTGAGTATAAGAATTTAATTCATTTCTCAGAAACGGCAATGCAAACAGGCGCGGCGGCGATCGCTGCTCGCTGTACGATTGTGGTGGATGTACCGACAATCCAAGTGGGCATTTTACCCCAGATTCAAAACACTTTTGCCAATCCCCTTTATTGCAGCTTAGACGCGATCGCTCGTCCGCAAAAAGATAAGACTGCTACAGCTTGGGGAATCGAAAACCTCGCTCAGCGCTATCCCGAAGCAGTTTTTGCGATCGGTCAAGACCAAAGTGCATTAGCCACTTTAATAGATTTAATTGCCGCTAGCGCAATCAAACCAGCTTTGGTAATTGCCACGCCTGCGGGATTTGTCGATGTGGATGCGACCAAAAAACGCTTGCAGGAATTTGCCGTACCCCAAATTTGGACGGAGGGTTCCAAGGGTGGTGCTACTGTAGCCACCGCAATTTTGGACGGATTGCTAGAACTAGCTTGGCTGGCTTACATCCCTGAAGAAAGCTGAGGGAATTCGGAATTAAATTGCACCCCACTTTCTGCAAATAACTGGTCACTGGTCACTGGTCACCGATAACTGATAACTGTCTACCATTCCCGATCTTGTCTCGGTAGCTGAGGTGGTTCTTTTCTTTGAGGAGGACGGCGCGGAGTACGAGGTGATTCTTCTTCGGATTCTAAGCGATCGCGACGGATGCGGTTGCTGACTTCCACAAAGACATCTCGTTGCAAGAATGGATAGTCACTCACCCAAATATCGCGGCTGGGGATGTAAATATCGGTCACTTTGGTAATATTGCTCAAATCAGCGCGATTTGACAGTACGATCATTTCCGCCACTTGACGACGGGCAATCCCTTTGTGACTGCGGCGCAGTGGCACTTGTACCTGGATGGAAAAACCAGTTTCATCTCCAACTTCGACATTTAGACGGCGCTCTAAGTTATCAACATAGACTAGTTCGCCTTTATTGTTAACTGTTTCTTCTCTCCCAATTAGCTCTTCTGAAATGTAAACATCCAAAATGCGACCGCGAAAGAAACCACTGTATTTGTATTTGCGGTACTGTGCGTTACGCAAACTCGCCCACAGTACGGGACCCCACAGCCAATAAAAACCGCCAACCACCCCAAAGGGAAGTAGCAAACCCCCAAATCCCTCACCCAACAGCCATCGCAACAACAACACGACGACAACAGCGACAACAGAAGCTAACAATCGGCGCAAAAAGTCAGAAAATTTTCCCCAAACGTAGCGATATTGATCGCCCGTAGCAATACGAGGAATGAGTTGTTCAAACTTCTGGCGCGTGAGTGGGACGAGCATGAGGGACTGGGGAGTAGGGTTTTGTTGACAGTTAACCGTTAACGGTTAACTGTCAACTCTTTACAATATTTTTTCTAACCCATAAACAAGGGCTTTGAGTTGGACGACTTTACGGATCGCTAGCAACACTCCTGGCATGTAGCAGGCGCGATCGCTCGTGTCGTGGCGCAAAGTATAAATTTGACCCGCTGAGCCAAAAATGACTTCTTGATGGGCGATTAACCCTGGTAGGCGGACGCTATGAATGCGAATACCTTCTGCTGCGACGCTACCTCTCGCACCTGGTAATTTTTCTGTTTCTTCTACCTGGGGTGGGTTAAAAGTTTTCCCCAACTCAGCTAACATCTGCGCGGTTTGCAATGCCGTACCGCTGGGTGCATCAGCTTTTTGGTTGTGGTGCAGTTCGATAATTTCGACGTGATCGAAATATTGAGAGGCTTGAACCGCTGCTTGTTGTAACAAAACCATCCCAATTGAGAAGTTGGGAATCATCAAACATCCAGTACTGGCTTTGTCAGCAAATTCAGCCAAATCCTGAATCTGTGCGGGACTTAAACCTGTCGTACCGACGACTGGACGCACTCCATAGGCGATCGCCGAGCGGATATTGTCATACACTGTACTCGGATGGGTAAAGTCTACCATCACCCCAATTTGCCTTTCTTGCCCCGCCATCGCCAGCATTGGTTCTAATTGGTCGGTAATTGGGACTTCCAATGGTTCTGGTAAACCCGCTAGTTCTCCTGCATCTTTACCTTGATGCTCTGGGTTACGATCGATCGCCCCTAGTAAGGTCAGATCGGTAGCTTGGGAAACTGCTTTGACAACTTCGCGTCCCATTTTGCCCGCAGCACCATTGATGACTACTGGGATTGGATATTGGCTGTTCATTGCTTCGTCGATCTCAGTCTTATCAAGGGCATTTTAGACTAATTAAGGATAGCAACGTCTAATGTATACTGGAGTGCTTCCCTTTGACACAGAGCTTTTCTTTTGAAATATTAGCTATTGTAACCTAAATAAACCTTGAGAATTCCTTTATAGTAGGGTGGGCAATGCCCACCTTACGTTTGAAATTCTAAATTTTACCGTGCAATTGTTTTTATCTAACAATATTAATGCTTTATGGAGAAGTATCGTAAATTCAATTTTAAATGGCTGCGCTTACTATTTATAATTATTTTGTGTGTAGGAATAGCTTTTCGAGTTACAAATATCGATAAAAAAGTTTATTGGCACGACGAAGCTTATACTTCTTTAAGAATTGCTGGCTACACGATGAAAGATTTCTCTCAAGGAGCATACGCTCATCGAGACAGCAGTATTAAATACTTGCAAACGTTTCAACGTTTCAAACCTGGAAGCCAATTAAAAGATACAATTCATTCTCTTGCTATAGAAGACTCTCAACATCCACCTTTGTATTATGTTTTGTTGAGATTTTGGGTAAAATTGTTTGGCAATAGTATTACGATAATTAGAAGTTTAAGCATTTTATTTAGCTTCTTAGTATTTCTTTGTTTGTATTGGTTGTGTCTAGAATTATTTCAATCGTCTCTCATAGCATGGATGGCGATCGCGCTTTTAGCAGTCTCTCCAGTGCATGTTTTATTTGCTCAAGAAGCAAGGCAATACGCTTTATGGACGGTAACAATTCTAGGATCGAGTGCCGCTTTACTCAGGGCAATCCAATTGAATCAAACAAGGATTTGGATTGTATATGCCTTCGCTTTAGCAACTAGTTTTTATACTTTTTTCTTGTCTGGATTAGTAGCTGTCGGTCATGGAGTTTACGTTTTCATAATTGAAAAATTTAGGTTGAGCAAAAGAGCGATCGCTTATCTTCTCTCCTCGGGTTCGAGCTTATTACTTTTTACTCCTTGGATATTGAGCTTAATTCAGAACTATTCCATGTTTCAGATGACGACGGGATGGACAAATAATGCTTTACCCGCAGACATTTTTAGTCGTCGCTGGCTACTCAATATCGGTCATGTGTTTTTCGATCTGGGTTTGGAAAAAGATCCAGAATTTCTGATTGTCTATTTCTTGATATTACTTCTAATAGTTTATGCATTTTATTTCACAATACGTCGCGCACCTTTAAGGATTTGGCTATTTATTATTACCTTAATGGCTGCAACTACGCTACCACTACTGATACCAGATATCATCAAAGGCGGACAAAGATCGATCGTGCCTCGTTATTTGTTTCCTGGTTATTTAAGTATTCAGCTAGCAGTTGCTTACTTATTGAGTCAAAAAATTAGTCAATCGAGATTATTGTCTCGCAGAATTTGGCAAGCGATCGCAACTTTACTCATTTTGGCTGGAATCATATCTTGTACGCTGAGTTCCCAAGCTAATACCTGGTGGATTAAAGAAATTAGTTATAGTAATCCTCAAGTAGCTAGCTTTCTCAATAAAGCAAATAATCCTCTCATAGTTTCTACTAATGGTTGCATCAACAATGGTAATTTACTTTCCCTTAGCTACTTATTAGAACCAAAAGTTCGATTAAGATTAGTTGATATCGCTCCTTTAAAAGAGATACCACAAAATTCTGGCGATATCTTTATTTATGGAGATTGTACAGAACCAGTGCGCGATAGTCTTAATAAGAACAAATACAAAATAGAACCAATTCTACCTTACTTATGGCAACTCAAGTCAGGGGAAGGAAATTGAATCTAGAGAGGTAAGGAAAAGTCCCCCTCAATCCCCCTTAAAAAGGGGGAGACAAGATTGTACTTACTTAATCTCCCTTAAAAAGGGGGAGACAGAATCGTTCTTAGCCCCTTTTTTCAACAAAAAAGACAGAATCGTTCTTAGCCCCCCAATTCATCGGGGGTTGGGGGGATCGAATCAAAACCTACGAAGTATTTTAACGCTCTCCAAGTCTAACTAAAGTTAAATTCACTCATTTATGGCATTCGCTCAAAACTCCTACTCAAGAGAGAAGATATGCGATCGCCTCCTACGGCAAGATCGATCCGAAAACTAAAATTAAAACAAAGCAATTAAGGAGCGCTTATTGTTAGCAACCTTAGCAATTGTGTTTCTAAAAGTTTTTACTCTAAAGAAACGCTAATTTTAGTAATCAAAATCATTGGAGGATTCAAATGAAGCAAGTAGTTGATAAGTTGAAGCACATGGGCTTGCGTCGAATCGTTACCGTATTTTTAGCAACGATTTTATTTGTCGCACTGCCAGCATTCCAAGCAAACGCTGTAGAATCTGCAACGGGAGAATACAACCCTGTCACTCCTGATACTGTCAAGCGCATTCAAGAAAAAGCTGAAGATTTGGGAGATGCGCCAGGTAGAAGAATAGGTGATACCGGGCTAGAAAATATCAAGACGCTGCCCAAAAAGATTCCTGAAGTCCTCAACCTCAAAGCCAAGCAAACTAAAGTAACATTTGACACTAACGAGCCGAACAAAAAAGCAGCTATGGATGAGGCTCAAGCAGAAGTTGAGAACAAACGCTAGAGATTGCTATCTTGGGTTGCGTTTTTAAAAAGAGAACACGGTGCGGAGAGTACCAGTAATAATTGTGCCATTATCTGCTTGATTGCTAGGGTTGGCGATCGCTTGAACTAAAGGAGCGATCGCTAGATTTTCATTTAGGGGAAAGTTATAGTAGGCTTCAAAGTTTGTTTGAGTCGCATCCCCTACAGCATTTTCCACAAAAGGCTGACCTGCCGCAATTCCCGCTACAGCGCCAGGTAGTAACAAATTGCGTAACGATATCCCCACCATCCAGTAAGACGGTTCGAGATCTCCAAAAATAGTATCGTCATAGCTGCCGTAGCCATAACGCCCAAAAACTCCAAGTTGGCGCGATAAATTGAGTTCGACATTCGCTCCCAATACATCGAAATGGCGATCGAAAGTATTTCCACCACTGTACTGCAAGCGTAGAGTAAAACCTGGGTTAGGAGAGTATTCTAACTCAACCGTCCCCTGATAAGGATTGCCAAATAAACCGCGATCTCCACCCTCATCTGGGTAGAGTAGCCTTGTTAAAGCCGATACACCTTCAACCTCATCGCGACTGCCAGAATTTTCAGCGTCTGCCGCAAGATACATTGCCCGTAATGTAAAAAACTCGTTCGCTTGCCAGTTAACAACCGCCCCAGCACCTTGTTCGTCAATCGGAAAGAGAAGGTAGTTGTTAACCAGTGCTTGAGTCGAAAAATCAACAAAACTGCGATTAGCATAACGATTGCGATCGAGATAATCTGTAGGTGCGATCGCAGTCCCTAAAACAATTTGGAGATTTTTAGCGGCGCTAAAGCTGTAGTAAAGCCGACCCAGCCCCAATTCTCCATTTCGAGATGATCTGGTCGAGAAATCAAGTCCGCTGCCGAAATTAGGTTCTAATACTCCGGCTGCATTATCGCGGTTGCCGTTACTACCAGTATCCAAACGAATTTTGAGTAAGTCAGTACCAGAAAAACTCGTATCAAAATCTAACTGAGTCCTGTAAAATAACGTAGTAACAGGATTATTATTGGCAATTTCTGTACCTGTAGGGTCGCGAAGGGAATCGCCGCCAAAGCCACCCCCATTAATTGCAAAGATAACTTGACCTGCAAGTTTAGTCGTTGTGGAAAACTCATGTGCTTGGAGTACGGCGCTTCGAGCTTCCAGGGAATCTAAACGGCTTTGTAAAGCTTTTAATTCCGCAGTATACTCTTGCAGAAGTTTTTCGAGAGTCGCTAAATCATCTTGAGTTGCTTGTACTGGCTTGCCATTAGCGATCGCTCCCTCCAATTGGCGTACTACCGTACTTAAAGCCGCCGCAAATTCGTAACGACTCAAAGCACGATTGCCGAGAAATTTCCCATTCGGATAGCCTGTAACTATTCCATAGCGCCAGATTAAAGATTGTAACGCTCGACTTGCCCAGTCATCGGGTTGCACGTCGGATAATTGGGAAACTTGGGTAATTGGTAATTGGTAATTGGTAGTTGTTGGTTTTTTCTCCCCCCTCTCCCTTGTCTCCCCCTTCTCCCTTGTCTTTCCCCTCTGCTCCCTGCTCCCAGCTCGTCCCTGCTCCCTCATGAAAGTTTGGGCTTGTAGTGGAGTTATCTGAGCTAGAAAGCACAGAATGCTAATACCACTGACTAGGAGGGGGTAAAATTTGCCCATTTTTTAACGAAAGTGTTTGAAAGTAACTGTTTATATGATTTACGAGCGCAACATACGACAAACCTCTGAATGAGCCACAGTTTTTTACTTCTATTTGCGATGATACAGTCTATTTGTACGCACGCTAAACTTTTTTAAGTGGGATGAATTTTTGTGAAACAGCCGCTTAGGATTGACATAACTGAGAAGCCGCATCCTAAAGACATAGAATTTATTTTGCAACAACTGCTGGCATTTAATCGCGATCGCGCAGGTGAGGGACATTTCCAGCAGTTAGCTATCTTTTTACGAAATGAAGGCGATCGTCTGGCTGGCGGGTTGATTGGTTCGACTTATTGGCAGTGGTTGTATATCGATATTTTATCGATAGATGAAACTTGGCGCGGACAAGGATACGGTCATGCTTTATTAGAGGCTGCCTCAAAAAAGAAATTCATTTGTAGGGTAGGCAACGCTCACCTTACAAAAAAAACTAATCTACAGGCAGCTGGTTCACGCCATACAGCCAAGCAATGAGTAAAGGTGTCAGAAATGTCAAAATTAAATTTAGTGGCGCTCCTACCTTGGTAAAATCGAGGAATTTGTAGCCACCAGGACCATAGACCATCGTATTCGTCTGATAACCAATTGGCGTGAGATAGCTGTTAGAAGCAGCAAATGTCACGACAAACATAAAAGCAAACGGATTGAGACTCAAGGTTTCTGCTACATTAGCCGCAACTGGAAGCATCAGCACCACGGCAGCATTGTTAGATAGAATCTCTGTGAGTACGGTTGTGGCAATGTAAAAGCAGACTAGTAACCAAAAACCAGAGAATTGACCGCCGAGCGATGCTAAACCACCCGCTAACCACTTGGTTGCACCTGAATTATCCATCGCCGTACCGAGGGGAATCAGTCCGGCTAGTAGGAAGATAATATCCCAACGTACCGACCGATAGATCTCTCTTGGCTTTAACACTCCAGTCGCTACCATTAAGACAACTCCTGCCAAGGAACTGACTAAAATTGGTATCCACTCAAAAGCAGCAGTAATAACTACACCTAAGCCAATCGCGATCGCGATCGCGGCTTTGTCTCGGCGCAGCGTTTCCACCTCTCGCGGTTCTACCACCAGTAAATCTGCACTATTTTGCAGTCCGATAAAACTATCTCTTGCACCTTGTAATAGTAAGACATCGCCAAATTGCAATCTGACTTTACCCAAGCGATCGCGAATGATTTCCTCATTGCGTCGAATTGCCAGTACTGTGAGGTTGTAACGCTGGTGAAACTGTAACTCTTTGAGCGTAGAGCCAATCAAACTAGAGTTGGAAATTATCAAAGCTTCAGAAATAGCTCGATTTTCCGAACTTAACTCAGATGTTGGGAATTCTTGCTGAAATTCGATTTCTGGTAAGATTTCAATCCCCCGCTCATCTCTAATTTTGAGTACGTCGCTGCGATTACCGCGCACGATCATAATATCGCCACCCGCTAGCACTTTATCTGCTACAGGTTTGGTATAACGGCGACTGTTGTGAAAGAGTTCCACTACGTCAATATCGAATCGCTGCTCGATCTGGCTAGAACGTAAAGTTTGTCCGATTAAATTGGAGCGTGGCGCGACAACAACTTCACTAAAGTAATCTTTTAATCCGTAGTTGGCGATCGCTGGAGTCGCAGCTGGCTTTTTTCGGTCTGGTAACAGTTTAGGTGCAGCGAAGGCAAGATAGACTAAGCCGATCGCAAATGTAATTAATCCTACTGGGGTAAATTGGAATAAACTAAATTCTCCATATCCCAACTTTTTTGACAAACTGCTGGCGACAACATTTGTCGAAGTGCCAATAACTGTAATCATTCCGCCTAGAACCGTAGCGTAGGACAGCGGTATGAGCAGTTTAGAGACAGAAATATTCCGCTTTCTACTCCATTCCTCCACAATTGGAATAAAAACGGCAACTACTGCTGTATTGTTGAGGAAAGCGGTAATCGGACCAACGATCGCCCCTAAAACAAAAATCTGCCGTGTCGGATTTTTTCCCCCTCGCCGCAGTAGAAAATCGCTGACGATTTGAATTGCACCCGTGCGTTCGATCCCACCACTGAGAATGAACATTGCTAAAACCGTGATGGTTGCGGAGTTGCTAAAGCCAGCTATCCCTTCTTCTGGGGTAATTAATCCCAGTAGCATCAGTACAACTGCTGTCGCGATCGCGGTAATATCTACAGGGAGCCATTCAAAAATGAAGAAAACTATGGCTAGTCCCAGAACACCAAGGGTAAGAGCAATATCCATATACAATAAAATCGCCCGATATACCGTAATTTAAAGCGGCTTTCCTATCGTACTATATTCCGCTCGACAAATCGTTGTTTGCAAAACAGATTTTTTGTATTCTTCTACTAATGTCGGTACACAGTGCTGAAAGTAGAAGTCATGGAATTATTCAAGCCTAAACGAGTTGATGCAGGAACATTGACACCGCAGCTCAAAAATCCAAATCGCGTGCGGGATCATTTAGCCAACGAACGGACTTATTTAGCATGGATGCGCAGCGCGATCGCGTTGATGGGATTTGGTGTCTTAATCGTGCGTCTGCGAATTCTCCGTCCCCCGCTTGCGCCTCAACCTCCTGGTAATGGTTGGAGATTGGGCTTAGCCTTTGGAATAGTAGGATTATCGATGGTACTGCTTTCAACCGCACACTATTTTGTGATTCGGCGTGACATTGATGCAGATACTTACGAACCAGGCGATCGGTGGGTCATCGTCACTAGCATTGCCGTGCTACTGTTAGGCGTGGGAGTCATCTACTACGTCTTCAGCATTCCGCTAGAATCGTTAAACGCCGTTATTGTCGAGTAAGACTTTACATGAAGACTGTACGGGTGAGAGCGCCGGAACTACCTCAAAATCAGCCTTGGCTAAATACCGACAAGCCGCTATCGCTTCAACAACTCAGAGGTAGAATTGTCATTCTCGATTTTTGGACTTATTGCTGTATCAACTGCTTGCACGTTCTGCCAGATTTGAAATATTTAGAACAGAAGTATAAGGACAGCCTCACGGTTATTGGCGTTCACTCGGCTAAATTCGATAACGAAAAAGAAGTCGAGAATATTCGTCAAGCCATCCTGCGGTATGACATCGAGCATCCAGTTTTAGTTGACACTGGCTTTCAGGTGTGGCAACAATATGCAGTGCGTGCGTGGCCTACGCTAATGATAATTGACCCAGAAGGGTACGTCATTAGCTCTGCTGCGGGGGAAGGAAATCGGGAAGTTTTAGATGAATTAATTGCCAAACTAATTCAAGAGTATCGAGATAAAGGTGCGATCGCATCTCAAGAACTCAGTCTAATTTTAGAAAAACAACGACAACCCTTAACTACACCCATAGCATTTCCTGGTAAAGTATTGGCGACTGCCACTGGATTATTCATCGCTGATTCAGGACATCACCGCATTATTTGGAGTACCCTCGATGGAGAAATTCTCCACGTCATAGGTACGGGAAAACCTGGGTTAACCGATGGAGACTTTACCCAAGCGCAATTTTTTGCCCCCCAAGGCATGGTATTGGATGATGAAAACCAGTTACTCTACCTAGCCGATACCGAAAATCACGCGATTCGCCGCATCAACTTACCGTTACAGCGTGTAGAAACCATCGCCGGAACCGGAGAACAAAGTCGTAATATCCGTCCTTATGGTGGGATTGGTCAAAAAATAGCTTTAAATTCCCCTTGGGATTTGACGATGCTGAAGAATTATCTCTTCATTGCGATGGCGGGAAATCATCAAATCTGGCAAATGGATTTAGAAAAAGGCATATTGCAAACTTACGCAGGTACAGGTGCTGAAGCGTGTTTGGATGGTTTAGTCGCAGATTCGGCTTTTGCGCAACCGAGCGGGATTACCACTAATGGTAGAGAATTATACGTTGCTGACAGTGAAGGTAGTTCCATTCGCGGTATTGGCTTAATGCTCGATCCTCAAGTACGGACAATCTGCGGGAGTGGCGAATTATTCGGTTTTGGCGATGTCGATGGAACTGGTGCTGACGTACGACTCCAGCATTGTTTGGGGATAGAATCTGCGCAAAATTTCTTGTGGGTAGCCGATACTTACAATCACAAAATTAAATTAGTCAGTCCTCATAGCGGTAATTGCCAAACTATATTGGGAGGGGTAGCGGGTTTACACGATGCTCAAGGTCAAAATAGCTGCTTTAACGAGCCTTCTGGACTGAGTATTTTTGGTGCTTACTTGTACGTCGCCGATACGAATAACCATGCGATTAAGCGGGTAGCATTAGATACATTGACCGTAAATACAATGGAATTTTCAGGTTTATGCGCGCCTGATGTTTGTATTCCGTAGCGTCAATAAATCTAGCTACAATGGCTTGGCAGATGTTTGCTAATCGACAACGCTTTCTGCTACGCAACGCATGAACCAACAGCTTAACAATGCTTTTACCCTGTTCCTCAGCTTGCTTGTCGAGGCAATGCCGTTTTTGCTGCTGGGGGTGTTATTCTCTGGGATACTGTTGCTATTTGTAGACGAACGCAAGTTAATTGCGAAACTACCCAAAAACCCCCTGTTAGGTGCTTTGGTTGGTAGCATGGTAGGATTTTTATTTCCCGTGTGCGAGTGCGGTAACGTCCCCGTGGCGAGACGGATGTTGATGCAGGGAGTGCCTACACCCGTAGCAATTGGCTTTTTATTAGCAGCACCAACGATCAACCCAATTGTTATTTGGGCAACATGGACGGCATTTCGCGATCAACCAGAAATTGTCGTTTTACGAGTCGTATTTTCATTAGCGATCGCCACTATTATCGGTTGGGTATTCAGCGTTCAAAAAGATCTGCGTCCCCTATTACAACCAGCTTTAGCAGCAGCTTGGCAACCAAAACAGCCGCACAAAGATAGGAAAAAAACCTCGTCTGACTTATTACAATCGGGTACATTTTGGCTATCAGGAACGGGAGATCCAATTAGGTTAGATGCATCTGTGTTACAGGCAAATTTAGCAGCTACGCCAATTAAACCATTATCAGAACGCTTACGGTTGTTATTAGATAACACCATTCAAGAACTACGCGAACTCGGTTCTGTTTTAGTCATTGGCAGCGCGATCGCGGCATTAATTCAAGTTTTTATTCCCCGCGAGGTCATTTTAAATCTTGGTGGTGGTGAAATTACCTCTATTCTCACCATGATGCTCTTAGCAGCAGTTGTATCGATTTGTTCTACAGTAGATTCATTCTTTGCCCTATCCTTTGCCTCCACTTTTACCAGCGGTTCGTTACTAGCCTTTTTAATCTTTGGACCCACGATCGACCTCAAAGGCATTGGTCTAATGCTATCAATCTTTAAACCCCGGGCAATTATTTATCTATTTGCCTTAGTTGCTCAATTAACATTTTTATTTACTCTATTTGTTAATTTATATGTTATTTAAATACGTAGTGCGTGACCAACTACCAACTACCAACTACCAATTACTACTACATGAATCAAAAGTCTAAAATTTACAATTGGTTAGAAGTATTTGCGATCGCTGCTTGGGGCAGTTTGATGCTGAAATACTGGCTGACTGGTAAGCTAAATTTATTAATTCACCCCGATTATTTTTGGTTGGTTATTGCTGGGGGAATTGGGTTTTTAAGTGTAGCAGGTTTAAAGGCTTGGCAACTCCTGCGTCAACGCCGCATATTGCCAGTGCGTCATATCAGTTTGCTTCCGCCTGGTTTTAGCAGTATTTTGCTATTGGTAACTGCGATCGCCGGGTTGATTTTCACTCCCCGCGTTTTTGCCAGCCAAACCGCCATGCAAAGGGGGGTGACAGACTTTCTCGCTGCTACCCGTTCCCAACCCCAAGCCTTTTACGGTTCTGTCAAACCAGAGGAGCGATCGCTGTTAGATTGGGTGCGCACGCTGAATGTTTATCCCGAACCTGATGCATACACAGGTCAAAAAGTCAAGGTGCAAGGATTTACGATCCATCCGCCGGAATTTCCACCTAATTACTTGCTCCTTTCGCGGTTTGTTATTACCTGCTGCGCCGCTGATGCCTATCCGGTGGGGTTGCCAGTCAAATTGACGGAAGATCGTCAGGCTTATCCGCCCGATACTTGGCTGGAGGTGGAAGGACAAATGATCACCGAAACTTTAAAAGATAAACGCCAATTAACTATTCAAACCAATGCTGCCCCCAAGAAAATTCCCGAACCCCAAAATCCTTATGAATATTAGGATCTGTAGGGGCGCAATGAATATTAGGATTTGTAGGGGCGCACAGCTGTGCGCCCCTACGAATGTATTGCATCTGTACTAGAATCACTGCGATCGGGACTACGGGTTAAGAAAGGAACGTCAACGACTTCGCCTATAACTTCTCCGACTTTAACTTTCAAACCAATACCACCAGCTTTGGTGCGGATGTAACCCAGTCCGAAGCTACCCTCCTCAGTATCGGTATAGCTGGTGAGAATACCTACTTTCTCTTCACCTACAGTAATAATACTACCTGGCTCGGCTGGAGCGTTAAGGCGAATTCCCCATAGGTGTTGTTTGACTCCCTTATAAGTATTCAGACGCGCAATTGTTTCTTGACCGATATAGCAACCTTTATTGAAAGAAATAGTTTGCCACAAGCCTGCTTCTAAGGGATTGTAATCTTCAGTCAGTTCTTTATCGGGGACGGGGCGACCTTGTTCGATCCGCAATTGTTCCCAAACGCGATCGCCTAGAGGGACTGCACCAGTTTCTATGAGGTGATTCCAAACGATCGCCGCTTTGTCTGCTGGCACAATTAGGGTATATCCAGGTGTGGCTAATCCAATCCCAACTGCCACCCGAATTTCTACATCTTGGAGTTGAACGAGCTGGTGGTTAGCATATGCTTGACCGATAATCGAACTTAAGTCCAGTTGTGCCAAAATTTCATCGCTTTTAGTGCCAAGCAGACTGAAAATAGCAGTTTCGCCAGTTACATCTTCTAGTTGGACGCGATCGGCAAAAAAGATATAGCGATCGAGCCAATCTATCAAATACTGACGGCGATTAGGAGAAACGATCAGCAGTACTGCGTCTTCAGTCACATATGCCGTTGCTAGATCGATCGTGCGGGCAGTAGAAGAGACAAAAACCGTGTCGCAGCCTTGCCCTGGTTTGAGAATTTGAAAATCGTTGGTACTTTGGTTGTGTAAAAAGCGAATGCGGTCTTCATCGGTAACGCGGATGATTCCCCAGTGGGAGCGATCGCAGATTGCTACCCCTTCCCTTACTGCTTGCTTAGCTGCTACATCGTTGCCAAAACTCACCGGAATTTTGTCTCCGGCAATTTCCTCAAAAACCGCTCCCGCCGCCGCTTGAACTACCTGTAACTTTTCTCTCATCATATTTTTATGTAATGGGTAATGGGGAAATCAAAAGTTAAAAGTTAAAAGTCAAAATTCACTACTCATTACTCACTACTTAATACTCGCTCCTCACCCCTGACTCCTCACTCCTCACTAAATCTTCGGTAAACTACTAAAGACTTGTTCGACTGCTGCACCTGCTTTAGTATCTAAACGCTGCCAGTCTACCTCGCCAGTTTCATCAATCAAGCTAGTGTCAATTTCTACCGAACTATGACTGGATGTCAAGTCTGCATTGTATTGCTGAAAGCAAACCTGATAGCACAGTTCCCACAGATCGAAATTATACTGTTGGTCTTGGTTTTGTAGAGATAACTGATATCCTGGCTGGGGAGTCGGAAGGTTGGCGATCGCCTGTTCTATTTCTGCCGTGCGTTCTGGAGAAGCAGCATCCAATTCTTGCAATAGCAGGATTACTCTAGTTTTCATTTCCTCTGTCGTGTCTGGAGACCAGATTAATACGTTCTCGTAAGTCCCCTGCCACGCTGATTCGTCCAAATGCTTGCGAATGTGGTCGATGATGCGAATAAAAGCAGGTTGCATTAAGAGTTCTGCCTGTTGCCATGCAACTGGATCGGTAATTCTCGGTGGCATGGGTATTCTCCCGCGATGTGGAACAGATATCAACGCGATGCGATCGCGCTGCCGATTCCTTCATGCTACCGTACGCGCCAGCAGAATTAATGCGAGGGGACGTGGAGCGATCGCCATTGGGTATCAAATCTAAGCAGTAGGTTAAACAAAGCTTGAGTGGTTTCTAATAGTAACATTGAGAGTGGCACTAGTAAGAAGAGCCAATTCAACAAACTTACAACCACAAAAATACTAACAAATGCTATCCGCAGAAAAATATTAATTTGTCTCAAAAAATTCCTATAGTTAAATACAAAATTATAGAGCGAGTATCTCAACTTCAAAGCTTCTACTATGCCCGTGCGTGCCTGTTCTTGTTCGGGATCGAGTCGCAACGATTCGCGAAAACATCGTTCAGCCAAATCTCTATTCCGACAATATAAATATACCCAACCTTTAATCGCATAAGTAGCTGAATTTTCGGGGTTTTGAAAGATTGCTGCATCCAATGTGGTTTGTGCTTCTTGATAGCGGCGTAGGCGTAATAAAGCCATAGCACGAAGATTGAGACACAATACATGCTCGGCATCCAAGCTCAATCCCTGTTCCGCACTGAATAATGCGCGATCGCGATCGCCTTGTGCCAATTGAATGACTGACAATAAGGCAAAATAATCGGCAATTTCTGGTTCTAACCGAATTGCTTCTTGGACTACTTTTTTGGCTGGCTTAAGTTGCTTTTGAATATAGAGAATCTTAGCTAAATTATAATGAGTATCAGATAAATCAGGAGCTAAATATACTGCTCGCTTTGCTGCTTGAGTTGCCTCTCGATCTCGATTCATTTCTATTAAGCATATACTTAACAAAGCATGGGCAAAAGAACTATTTGGATCGGTCGCTAATTGGCGCTCAATTTCTATTGCTGCTAATTTGTAGCGCGATTGCTCGATTAAAATTAATGCTTTATCTAAATTTACAAACATAAAAATTATTGCCGTTACATATATCCGGTAGGGCGCGTTGATTAACGCATCCTACTACAAATTTTAGCTAATCTTTAAAAGATTAAACTTAAAATAGCTTGTTTTTATCTTTTGTTTGTTGTAAATAATTCAAAATATCATCATAAATGCCATTTTCGTTAGCATAAGTGGCATAGTTCCGAGCAGTGGCAAACCATTCCGTAACGGAAGGATGAATTAATTCGACTGCGGCTAGGAAATCTCTAGTTGTTAAAGGTTTAGGTATCCCTTGCTTAATTGCTAACTGTAGCTTTCTGTCTATAGCTAAATCTACAACTGCCTTTAAATCTGCTCCAGAAAAGTTGACAGTTTTTTTACTTAAATAATCGTAGTCAATATCTTCAATTGGTTTATGACGGCAGAGAATACGCAAAATATGTGTTCTGGCGTGGCGATCGGGTGGTGGAACAAACATAATGCGATCGAAGCGTCCTGGTCTGCGAAAGGCTGAATCTAAATGCCAGGGAGCGTTAGTAGCAGCTAAAATCAAAATGCCATCATTAGGACTTTCTACACCATCTAATTCGGCAAGAAACTGATTGACAATTTGGCGACCGCTACTATATCGCATATCAGTGCGTTTGGCAGCTAGAGCATCGACTTCATCGAAAAAAAGCACGCAAGGCTTAGATCGTCGTGCTTGCTCGAACAATTCGTGTAAGTTCTTTTCACTACTCCCCAGCCACATATCCAAGACATCATTGATACCTATAGATAAAAATCTCGCTTTAATTTCTCCAGCTGTAGCTCTGGCTAAATAAGTTTTACCGCAACCAGGAGGACCATACATTAATACTCCTCCTCCAATTCGTTGACCGTAAGCTTGATAAATTTCTGGATGCGCTAATGGATGAACAATCTTCAGCCGAATTTCTTCCTTAATGGCATCCATACCACCAACGTCTTGAAAAGTAATTGATGGTTGTTCTAAAGGTGCTTCAACCGCAGTACTAACATCTAATTCGTACTCCGGTAGTTTGTATTCTGAAGATTTAGATTTTGGTGATTTGTACTCTGAAACAGCAATTTTATCAGTGGATACATCGGTATTGCCAAGCCGCTCCGCCAAGATAGGATCGTTCATTTCTGGATCGAGTGCAACAGCTATATGAAAATGTACGGATGCATTGGTAGTATCGCCAGCGTGCAGCAGCAAACGAGCGTAGAATAGATGCACAATAGCCGGAGGTTCAGCGCTTTTCAGCAACTGTTCGACCAGCACCATTGCTTGTGAATTTTTGCCTTGGTGATAAAAAGCAGAAGCCAAATTGAATTGTAGAAAATGGTTTTCAGGCATCAATGACAGAGCAAGGCGATACTCTTGTTCTGCCTCCTCAAATTGCCCTAATTCCATGAGAATATCTGCCAAATGTTGGCGGAGCGGTAGATTATCGGGCGAAACAAGCAAGGCTGCACGCAAAGCCCGCAGAGTATCTTCACTACTAGTCATAAATGCTTCTGATTCATCTCTAATATAAGATGCCCAGATCGAATCAGAAATATTACATTAGTGAGGAGTGAGGAGTGAGGAGTGAGGAGTGAGGAGTGCGTGGTATGTGATGAATAGGGTGTGGGGTGTAGGGTGTAGGGGGAATTCGGAATTCGGAATTAGTGCGTGAATACGTGAATTTTGAGTTGCTTCCTCTGCTTTCTTCCTCGACTCCTGACTCCTGACTCCTCAGTTTTGACTTTTGAATTTTGACTTTTGAATTTTGACTTACTCATTACCAATAGCTGGTCGATGCTGACTCCAGAATTTATTGACTTCGAGTTGAGCGGCGATCGCAATAATGGTAGCTTCGGCTGTAGGACGACCGACAATTTGAATGCCGATGGGTAAACCGTTAGGCGCAAAACCAGTAGGAATAGCGATCGCGGGTAGTCCGCTAGCATTAAAAGGCGGACAGGGAGCAACCCAATTAATGATTTTTTGTAGCGTCTCTTCTGGACTTAATGCTGCCCACTCGCCGACTCGAATTGGTGGGTGCATGTATGTAGGTAAGATTAGCGCGTCTACTGAGTCAAAAAATGCCACAATCTGTCTGGCAATGACTTGTACCTGCGCGACAGCACGAAGATAATCTCCGGCAGAACCCGATTGTTCGAGCAACCACTGATTCATCGGTTGCAAGATTTCTTTTGGTAGTCCAGCATAAGCTACGCCTGCTTGCCACACAGCAGTAAATGGCTCGATTAATCCCGTAAAGTCAGGACAGCCTTCTTCTATTTGATGACCCATTGCTTCCAATAGCCTCACCGTACCCAAAACTGCTTGTTGACAGACTGGATCTGCGGTTCCAATTTGGGGTAGCGAGTTGGTGAAAGCAATCCGCAGGCGATCGGGCGATCGCATCGCAGCAGCCAAGAAAGAGGGATTTGGGGCTGGCAACCAATACGGATCTCCCGTCACGTATCCTGACATCACATCTAGTAAGGCAGCAGCATCGGAGACAGTACGGGCAATAGGACCGTTTGCGGCGACACCACTTAATTGATCTCCCAATGGTGCATAGGAGACCCGTCCCCGTGCTGGTTTGATGCCTACTAAACCACAACAGAAGGCGGGACCGCGAATCGATCCACCTGCATCCGAACCTTGGGCGATCGCGCACAATCCTGCGGCTACAGCCGCCGCCGATCCCCCACTAGAACCCCCTGGTGTATATTCTGGATTCCAAGGATTCCGGGCAGGAGGAAATCCCATCGGCTCTGTATAGGGAAAAGAACCCAATTCGGAAGTGGCGGTTTTACCCAAGATAATAAATCCAGCTTGTTTCATCCGCGCGACTACGGCATCATCGTAAGTCGCGACGCGATCGCGCAGTGCTGGACTGCCATAACTACAAGGGACATCAGCCACGGGATTCATATCTTTAATGGCGATCGGTACGCCAAAAAAAGACGGTAACTCAGCCGGATCTTGAGTGCCAGCTAGCATTTCTGTCTGAGTTTGTGCCTGGGCGATCGCCATTTCTGCCATCACCGTAAAATAGCAACCTAACTGCGGATTGAATTGTTCAATTCGTTCTAAATAAAGCTGCACTAACTCCCGTGGCGAAACTTCCTTATGTCGAATTAGCCGTGCTTGTTCTAGAGCTGGAGCAAATGCTAGATCGATTGAATTCATAATTCTACAGTTTTGATTTTTGTGTTTCGGTTGCTATAGCTATTCTCAGTTGAATGAGGTACATAGATCTTTAGAGGCGCAAAACTGTGCGCCCCTACGCATGTATTACACCTACATGAGAAACACTATATTTTTAGCTTGCCTATCCTCCAGTAGGTTCGAGACGAATCAACTGCCCGTTGTTATCGTCCGTCAAGACATACAGCAATCCGTCGGGACTTTGGCGCACGTCGCGCACGCGCTGACCGATCTCGATCGCCTGCTGGTTGACCACATTACCCTGAGCATCTAAGTCAATGTGCCGCACGTCCTGAGAGACGAGTCCACCTGCGAATAAATCGCCTTGCCATTGCGGAAATTTGCCCCCACTGTAGAATGCTAGACCCGAAGGTGCGATCGATGGTGTCCATACCAGTTTGGGGTCTACCATACCAGGGCGCGATCGCTCTTTAGTAATTTCTTCTCCGCTATATTCGCGGCTATACGTGACGATCGGCCAACCATGATTTCCGCCTGCTTGCACGAGATTGGCTTCATCACCACCCTGCGAACCGTGTTCTGTTGACCATACACGGTTATTTGCTGGATCGAAGGTTAAGCCTTGAATGTTGCGATGTCCGTAGCTCCAGATCGCAGGCTCAGTATCAGTAGATTTCACAAAGGGGTTATCTTGTGGGATCGAACCGTCATCGTTGAGCCGCACAATTTTACCTAGACGACTGCGGCGGTTTTGCGCTTGTTGGCGGATTAACTCGCCATTGAGTTGAATCGGTGGGTTGCCACCATCACCGATCGCCAATAGCATAGTACTGTCAGGCAGCCAGACGATCCGCGAACCGAAGTGTTGCAGACCAGACTTAGTTGGGGAAACCTCAAAAATAATTTGCAGATTGCTCAAGCTTTTCCCGTCAAATGTAGCGCGGGCGAGGCGGGTGCGGTTTGCCTGCTCTGTGCCGTGGGAATATGTTAGATAGACTAAGCGATTTTCAGCAAAGCGCGGATGAACTGAGATCTCCATCAAACCAGCTTGTCCGCCCGTAAGGACTTCGGGAACTCCTGCAATCGGTGTGGGATCGAGCTTCCCGTCCCGCATAATTCGCAATTGTCCCGATCGCTCGGTGATTAACATCGCTCCATCTGGTAGCCATGCAAGGCTCCACGGATGGTCTAAGCCTTCTGCTACAGTTGTTTTTTGAATGCCCTGAGCAACAGCAACATTCCCACTGTCAGATACGTTAAGATTGCTCGATGATAAATTGGGCGATGTCGTTTGTGCAGTCGTAGAGGCGTTAGGCTGTTGTGTCAGAGAACAACTCGCAATGGCTAATAGGGCGATCGCACTCCCTACTCCTTTCATCCAACCGTCAATCTTTGCTTTCATAATTTGGCTGTAATAGTTTTTTATCTCTAGAGTGATATATGAATGTGACAGAAAAATGTCGTTCGCGGCGAACCTATTTGCTCCTATTTGCCCAAGACTAAAACAGCATTCTGTCCGCCAAAGCCAAAACTCAAACAGAGTACGTGCCTGAGTGCTGCTTTTCGCGACGTGACGATTAGATCGAGATCGAATTGGGGCGATCGCAGTCCCGTACATGGCGGTAATATTTGATGGCGTAATGCCATCAGACAGAATGCCGTACCAATCGCCCCAGAAGCTCCCAAAGTATGCCCCGTGGCTCCTTTTGTGGAACTTACGGGAACTCCATGAGGAAATAAATACTGAATTATTTGTGCTTCGCGCTTGTCGTTGAGCTGGGTCGCCGTACCGTGTGCGTGAATGTAATCAATGTCTTGTGGTGTAAGATTACCGCGCTCCAAGCATTGCTTAATTGCCACGATCGCGCTTTTCCCCGTTGGCTCTGGCTGAGCTGCATGAAAAGCATCGTTTGTCAAGCTAAAACCTAGAACGCGACCGTAAACTTTTGCCGAACGCTGCTGGGCTGCTCGTGCTGATTCCAGTACTAATACAGATGCACCTTCCCCCAACACCAATCCTTCTCTATAGCGATCGAATGGATAAGCGCCAGTAGTTGCCAACGCGCCCATCTGCCCAAATCCAGCCAAAGTTAAGGGGGTAATCGGCGCTTCCACTGCGCCAACGATTACCCGGTGACATTGCCCAGTTTTGATTAATAAACTCCCTTGAGCGATCGCCCAAATCCCCGTAGCACATGCTGCCATTGGGGACAATACTACACCTGTTGCCCCAATTTGTCTTGCTGCTATTGAGGCGATTGCGTTTGGTAAGATTTCTAAGAATTCGGGAGTCGGTAGGGGCGGGTTTAGAAACCTGCCCGTACGGGAGTCGGGAGTTGAAGCAACTTTTGACTTTTGACTTTCAACTTTTGACTTTATCAGCTCTTCCCAAACTGCTTGTTGGCTGCGGCTAGAACCGATGACTACCCCGCAGTCTGGTAAAGGTGATTCTAAGCCTGAATCTTTTAGAGCAGCTGCTACTGCTAATTGAGTTAACTCGATCGCATTAGTTGGTTGTTCGTCAACCAGTGCTAAAGGTCTAGCCTCTAGTTCTGGGAAAGGCTGCTGTAAGCTAATGCCGATGCGATCGAGTATTAAGTTTTCCCAGCTAGTTTCTAAGCTTTTTCCCAAGCTGGAAATGAGACTAATACCTGTGACAACAACTTCCACGCTTTGGGGTGAGGGTTAAGAGTAGGCGCACGGCGTGCGCCCAGAGATTAATTATTTGCCACCGTTTTTCAGCTTGTCACTGCCTTCAGTCACCTTAGCAGAGTCAATGCGATCGCCTTGTTGAATTTTGTCTACCACGTCCATACCGCTAGTCACTTTACCAAAGACGGCGTAATCCCCATCGAGAAAACTCAAATCGGCAAGGGCGAAATAGAACTGAGAAGAGGCGGAATCTGGCTGTTGCGATCGCGCCATAGCGACAGCCCCTCTAAGATGCTGTAAAACTGGTTGTTTTCTGACTCCCGCACTTTTCAGCGTCCGACTGTAGATCGGATCTGTTGCCCCTGTGGGCTTAATTTCTAAAGGAATCTGACGTTCTGTTCCTGTATTTGGATCGATAAAACCGCCAGTTCCTAGACGCTGAGGTGAAAAATTGGGGTTTTTGCTTTGCGGGTCTCCTCCTTGGACTACAAAAGGTTGTTCTGGTGGTCTGCTCTGGGGACCGATGACTCGATGGAATACGAGTCCATCATAGACACCCCGCTGTACTAGATCGACAAAATTTCCTGCCGTTAGAGGGGCATTCTTACCATCTACCTCGATAGTAATTGGTTGCCCCTTCACCGTCATCACAACTGTCGCCGTTCCTTCTAGAGTTGGTAAATTCTTCATTTGAACGCTACTTGTTTGAATTGCAGGTACAGGTGTGGTTTCAGCTGCCGTATTATCGGGGGAAGCAGAATTCGCCACTTGGTTAGGCGTACATCCTGCCAAACATAACCCACCAATAATGAGAACTAAAACCAACCACTGCTGAACTTTTAACTGCATTTGCCTCTGCGATCGCTATAGGTAAAAAAATTCAAAAGGCTAAATCTTCCTTCCGAACGCTTTACCAGGGTACCTCCGGTTTCCCCAGGCAAATTCTGAATTTTTAATTAAATTACTTGATGAAATTACAGTCCTTCTAGCGGCACAGCTAAAAATCGAGCCAATTCTGCCCCATCGTTCTCTAGCTTTGTAATAGATAAGGGTTGACCTACTCGCGTCAAGGGAATATTTCGTCTTCCTTTGACTCGTAGATAAAGTTCTCGACGGGGATTCAAGCCTTCTTTAATCTCTAAACGCACAGCTTGAATATCTTGTATGGGGGCTTTAATTTCAATGCGGCGGTTTTTCCCAGGAAATCCCCACCGAAAAATGTGAAATTCACCCTTCTCCTTGTCAAACTCATTGTAGCCGCCGCCTACGTCCAGCAAAATCATGCCCCACAGATACAGCGCTAGCAGCAGACCTGCCACTCCATAAAATCCAATCGCTATCCCTTGGGGAATGAAAACGAGCTGGGTCGGCTCGGCAAATGGAATTAAATTAATTTGCAAGTAACTAGAAAGTCCAGCCAAGAAAAAGCCTATCCCACCGATGGAAACGACTGTAGCCCACCAGTAATTGCTGAATCGTCGCGAACCTAAAACTTTTTGATTCAAGCAGCTGGAGGTACTATTTTTATTTGCTTTAGCTTCCGAATCGCCGGAATTGGTGGTTGTTGATGCCGTCATGTCACTACCCTGCTCAGTTAAACTACTGAAGGCGGTTTTCCACTCTTATTATTCACACAGTAAGTTGCCTGGTTCAACTGCGAACAATCTGAGAGAACTGCAAAAACTTGTGTCAAATTGTAAAAATTCTCATATTTGATTAGACTATAATCTAACACTAAACACTCAATCCGCTTTTGTGGATTGGGCTTGAGGTGCGGTCACTGCGATCGATTAAGAAACATTAATCAGCCGTGCTGTCAAGTTGCTGCTTTTCGCGGCAACACTGACATGGCATTCTAGTGAGAAAGGCGTTAGTTACTACAACGATTTTCTTGCCTGCGGAGTTGGATCTAAACCATCTCCTAGTCAACAAAAAGTTAATTCCTCAAAAAGCGTTGCAATTTTTAGTAAACCCAGAGGATTTTAAATGACAATTGCAGTAGGACGCGCACCGAGTCAAAGAGGATGGTTTGACGTTCTCGACGACTGGCTCAAGCGCGATAGATTTGTATTCGTCGGCTGGTCGGGGCTATTATTATTCCCCTGCGCCTACCTAGCACTAGGTGGATGGCTGACCGGAACCACATTCGTCACCTCGTGGTACACCCACGGGATTGCTAGCAGCTACCTGGAAGGAGCCAACTTCTTAACCGTAGCCGTATCGACCCCAGCCAACAGCATGGGACACTCATTGCTGTTCTTGTGGGGACCAGAAGCGAACTGGGACTTCACGCGCTGGTGTCAACTCGGCGGCTTGTGGGCATTTGTCGCCTTACACGGAGCATTTGCGCTGATTGGATTCTGCCTGCGGCAGCTAGAAATTGCTCGCTTGGTCGGCATCAGACCATACAACGCATTAGCATTCACTGGACCAATTGCGGTGTTTGTCAGCGTCTTCTTGCTCTACCCCTTAGGACAGTCCGGCTGGTTTTTGCACCTTCATTTGGAGTCGCGGCAATTTTCCGCTTCTTGCTGTTCTTCCAAGGGTTCCATAACTGGACGCTCAACCCGTTCCACATGATGGGAGTAGCGGGAGTACTAGGTGGAGCGCTGTTGTGCGCGATTCACGGGGCGACGGTGGAAAACACCCTGTTTGAAGACGGCGATAGCTCCAACACCTTCCCCGCTTTCAACCCGACTCAATCGGAAGAGACCTATTCGATGGTGACGGCAAACCGTTTCTGGTCGCAGATTTTCGGGATTGCCTTTTCCAACAAGCGCTGGTTGCACTTTTTCATGTTGTTCGTGCCTGTAACTGGACTGTGGATGAGTGCAGTGGGAGTCGTCGGCTTGGCGGTGAACCTGCGGGCATACGACTTCGTCTCTCAAGAGCTGCGGGCAGCAGAAGACCCCGAGTTCGAGACTTTCTACACCAAGAACATTCTGCTTAACGAGGGCATCCGTGCTTGGATGGCTCCTCAAGACCAACCCCACGAAAACTTCGAGTTCCCTGAGGAGGTTCTACCCCGTGGAAACGCCCTATAATTCATCGTTTAATCGCGGCTTGACCTTAGGTGGCGGTCGCGACCAAGAATCTTCAGGATTTGCTTGGTGGGCTGGTAATGCCCGATTGATCAACTTATCTGGTAAACTTTTGGGCGCTCACGTTGCCCACTCAGGTTTGATTGTTTTCTGGGCAGGAGCAATGACTTTATTTGAAGTCGCTCACTTCATCCCAGAAAAACCAATGTACGAGCAAGGTTTGATCTTGCTGCCTCACCTGGCATCTCTCGGTTGGGGTGTAGGTCCTGGTGGAGAAGTCATCGATACTTTCCCTTACTTCGTCGTTGGCGTATTACACCTGATCTCTTCCGCCGTGTTGGGATTTGGTGGAATTTACCACGCGATTCGCGGTCCAGAAACTTTAGAAGAGTACTCCTCTTTCTTTGGTTACGACTGGAAAGATAAGAACAAAATGACCAGCATCATTGGTTTCCACCTGATTATTTTGGGATGTGGAGCCTTGTTGCTGGTACTGAAAGCCATGTTCTTTGGCGGTTTGTACGACACCTGGGCTCCTGGTGGTGGAGACGTTCGCGTCATCTCTAACCCCACCCTCAACCCCGCAGTTATCTTTGGTTATTTACTGAAGTCTCCTTTTGGCGGCGAAGGCTGGATTGTCAGCGTCAACAACTTAGAAGATGTTGTCGGCGGTCACATCTGGGTTGGTTTGACTTGTATCGCTGGCGGGATTTGGCACATTGTCACCAAGCCTTTTGCTTGGGCGCGTCGTGCTTTCATCTGGTCTGGTGAAGCATACCTATCCTACAGTTTGGGTGCTTTATCCCTGATGGGCTTTATCGCCTCCTGTATGGTTTGGTACAACAACACCGTTTATCCCAGCGAATTCTACGGTCCTACTGGTCCAGAAGCTTCTCAAGCTCAAGCTTTGACTTTCTTGATCCGCGACCAACGCTTGGGTGCTAACGTCGGTTCTGCTCAAGGTCCTACAGGTCTGGGTAAATACTTGATGCGCTCTCCTACAGGGGAAATCATCTTTGGTGGTGAGACAATGCGTTTCTGGGATTTCAAGGGTCCTTGGTTGGAGCCACTACGTGGTCCCAACGGTCTTGACTTAGAAAAGATCAAGAACGACATTCAGCCTTGGCAAGCACGTCGCGCTTCTGAGTACATGACTCACGCACCTCTGGGTTCTCTAAACTCTGTGGGTGGTGTGGCTACGGAGATTAACTCCTTTAACTATGTATCTCCTCGCGCTTGGCTAGCTACTTCTCACTTTGTACTAGGCTTTTTCTTCCTAGTCGGTCATTTATGGCACGCCGGTCGCGCTCGCGCTGCGGCTGCTGGTTTTGAGAAAGGTATTAACCGCGAATCTGAACCAGTAATGGCTATGGGCGAATTAGACTAAAACAATACTTGGGGTTGGAGTTAAGCTCCACCCTAAATTGATAAGGCTCCTGCGTTAGAGCGGGAGCCTTTCGCATGGCACGAGTTTTATGACAGAATCTTTTATATGGTGCAAAAAAAGCTACGCTAGCGAGGTGCGATCGCAGTTATTGCTTCTTGCTCACTCCAATCTCAGTTGATGGTGACGACCATGTCAGATTCAAACTTAACCGATCGCCTACAATGGACGAATGAAGCCCAAATTAAGTTAAAAAAGATTCCCTTTTTTGTTCGTTCTCAGGCGATCTCGCGCATAGAACAGTTGACGCGATCGCGGGGTCAAGATATTGTTACAGCAGAGATTGTCGAACAAGCCAGGTTAGAGTTTGGACAATAAGAAACCTAGCTCGATCTTAGGGTTTGTGAGTGCGATCGCGCTTTTCCTTCAAGCTCTCGCTATTTTGCTGCCAAGTGCATTTTTTGACATGCGTTACCTTTTTTGCGGTTTCACGACTAGCTAACGCAGTATGGGCAATACAAGCAGCAGCACAACTAACAATAATCATTTTTTTCTTCCTCTGATTTCCGCAGTTCTCCACATTTATGTTTACGATAGCTACGGTTTAGAGGCTTATATACGCTTATAACTCTTCATATTAACATAAGTAGCCACCATCATGACTGGCGATCGCTCGATTATCCGTAACCAGCGTTTGCAATACCGAAGATTACGGGTTTCCACCGACCGCAGCCGGACGTAGGTTGAGCCGTCAAACAGCCTCACATAGAAAAATATGTAGTTTCCTCTATTATTTCAATTTGATGTGAATGGCATACCAAACCTTCAAACTTACTAGTATTTCCTAACAAAAACCAATAAATTGCTAATTTTCAGCAAATTTAGGTGCTAGTAAAGAATGCAAGTTAGTCATTCTAGGTAGATTCTGGCTTTGGTATATAGATAATTTAATAAATTTGCTCTTTCCGTATAATTTCGCTATCTAATAAATCAGTGTAATTTCTATTGGTTACCGATCCAATATAAAGTTAAGTTTAATTTGTAATCGATCTATGTAAATAAAACTTGAAGCGTACAGAGTACCCCTATTAATGACTTTGTACAGCCTTTACTACGGTTATTTTGATAACAACAAGTTAGATAAGTAACTGTCAGAAAAAATATGACTTTCCAGAGGTATGTTATGAGAATTCAGCACGTAGTAAAAAACTTGAAACTGTCTACGGCTCTACTAGCAACTATGGCGATCGCAGGTTCCTGTACTGCGGCTCCAGTTCCTAGAGTTACTACCACTTATGAAGGTAGTTCAGAAAACTTTTCCAACCCAGAAAGAGGGTTCTACAAATCGATGGAACCGCTCGATAATAATCCAGCTCCTCCACTACAGCTTTCTGAGCTACAACAAGTTAGGCGCGAAAAATTATCTACAATTCGACGATACTATTTATTATCAGATTTTCGAGATAAACCAATTTCGCAGCCTTATCTTGACATGATATCAAATGATTTAAAAACAGTTAGAAAGGCTGGGATAAAAATGATTGTACGGTTTACCTACAATTGGTTAGGAGGTGGTCCTGATGCTCCATCGAGTCTAATGCTTTCTCATCTCGATCAGTTGAAGCCAATTTTAAGAGCAAACTCTGATGTGATTGCTTACATGGAAGCAGGGTTTATTGGTTACTGGGGAGAATGGCATCATTCAACTCATAACTTTACCGATCATACTACAGGAAAAATTACTAATGATGCTAAAAAAGTAGCGCTAAAGATATTGTCTGTCCTACCAAAAAATCGCATGATGGTTGTACGGACTTTGGGATATAAAAAGCAGATATTTGATAACGATCTTCCTCTTACGTCTGAAGAAGCTTTCAATGGCTCTAATAGAGCGAGAACGGGACACCATAATGATGCTTTTCGCTCTACGAAAAGTGATTGGGGAACGTATAGCGGTAATCTAGAGGTAATGGAGCAAGAAAAAGCATGGCTAAACCTTGATACTAAATATGTAGTACACGGTGGAGAACCTGCTGGACCCAGCGACCCGCCGGAATGGGATGATTGTCCAGGAGCGCTAACTGACTTTGCCAGAATGCACTGGAGTGGAATGACAGTAAATGCTAATGGAAATTATTCAGTACCAGTCTATCAGAGCTGGAGAGAGCAAGGCTGCATGAACGAAATTCAACAGCGCTTAGGCTATCGCTTTCGCTTAATAGATTCAGCTATTGTGGACAAAGTCAAACCTGCTGGTACGTTTTCAATGAGTTTTAGAATTACCAATGATGGCTGGGCTAGCCCCTATAATCCTCGTAGTCTAGAAGTAATTTTGAGGCATCGGGAAACAGGACAACAATACTATATTCCCGTAGCAGAGTCTGTACGTCGGTGGATGCCTGGTGAAACCAAAACAATAGATATAGTATGTGGGATTCCAGCAAACATAAATTCAGGAGAATATCAGGTGTTGTTAAATTTACCTGACCCTGCTCCTAAGTTGTATTCTCGTCCAGAGTACTCGATCAGATTCGCCAATCAAAATGTTTGGGAGCCTTCTACAGGATATAACTCGCTGTTGAGAAGCGTTAACATCAGTCCGAACGTAGCAGGAGAAACATATTCTGGGACTCAAGTGTTTAAACTACGTTAACCGCGATCCCTGAAAAGGGTTTTATTATCAGTTTATCGATTGGATATCGATGGAATATCGCATCAAATCGAGTTCTGTCGATTTATTGATTGAAATAGATCCTAGTTTAAGTTTCATTGTTTTTAAAAAGCAATGTAAATAGTGAGATGGATGGTGGTATAGTGCTAAAGGCATAAGTATATATAAGTTTACACAAATCCATTTGCTATGGCAGCTCAACAGCCAAAGATACCAACGTTGCGTCAAAACTTCTCTTGGACGTTTGTTGGCAACGTTGTTTATGCAGCTTGCCAATGGGGAATGCTAGTCATGCTTGCAAAACTAGGCAGTCCAGAGATATTAGGGCAATTCACTTTAGGATTTGCTCTAACTGCGCCTGTTATTATGTTTACAAACTTGCAATTGCGAACAATTCAGGCAACAGATGCTAAACAACAATATTATTTTGGAGATTACCTCGGATTAAGATTACTTGCAACCGGACTGGCGCTGTTAATTATTATAGGAATCACTTTTATATCTGGGTATCGTTTTGAAACATCGTTGGTAATTTTAGTAGTTGGTTTAGCTAAAGCGTGTGAAGCTATCAGCGATGTATTTTACGGCTTGATTCAGCAACACGAACGAATGGATCGCATTGCCATTTCAATGCTAGTTAAAGGTCCTTTATCACTCTTATTCTTATCTTTTGGAGTTTATTTCACAAAAAGTGCTTTATGGGGAACAGTAGGCTTAGCTGTTGCTTGGGCTATAGTACTATTAGGATACGATATTCGTAGTAGTGCATCACTGTTAAATGGTATCCAATCGAGTCAACAAGACGCAAAAGGTAGAGACTTGAGCGGGGCAAAAGTGCAGCTTCAGCCACGCTGGGATTTGAAAACATTAAAGCAATTAGTATGGCTGTCTCTTCCTCTAGGTTTTGTTATGATGTTGATTTCGCTCAACACTAACATTCCCCGCTATTTTATTGAAAATTACTTAGGAGAAAGAGAGCTGGGCATTTTCGCTGCCATAGCATACTTAATGATGGCAGGAAACATAGTAGTGAGTGCACTAGGAGAGTCTGCTTGTCCGCGATTGGCAAAATATTATGCAGCAGGAAATCGCACTGCTTTTCGCAACCTTTTGTGTACTTTAGCTGGAATTGGCGCTGCTTTAGGCGGTGTTTGTGTCTTAGTAGCTTTTGTGGCTGGAAGACATCTGCTAGCAGTTCTTTACCAACCTGAATATGCTGAGCGGGCAGATTTATTTGTGTGGTTAATGGTAGCGGCAGGTGTAAGTTTTATAGCTTCTTTTTTTGGCTATGGCATGACATCTGCCAGATATTTTCGCGTTCAGATGCCTTTGTTTGTTTTCGTGACAACTATCTCAGCTATAGCCTGTTTGTGGTTAATTCCTAAATTTGGACTGCTGGGAGCAGCATTTGCCTTACTTGTTGCAGCAATTGTTCAAGTAGTGGCTAGTTTAGGTGTGAATATCCACGCACTGTACGCTCTGAAAAAAGAATGTAATTGAAAACTAAAATATACCAACGTAATTTGAGAAATTAAATATGACATTATCCAATCAACGTCCGCTTCGCATTCTACAAGTTGTTGGAGGTATGAATCGCGGTGGTATTGAAACATGGTTAATCAACGTTCTACGCCACATCGATCGCGATCGCTTTCAAATAGACTTTTTAGTTCACACAACTCAGCCGTGCGCTTACGACAACGAAATTCGCGCCTTAGGTAGTCGAATCATTCCCTGCCTGCATTCAAATCAACCGTGGTTGTACGCTCGAAATTTCAAGCAGATTTTACGCGATTATGGTCCGTACGACGTAGTTCACGCTCAACTATATCTTTTTAGTGGTCTGGTACTGTATCTAGCACATCAGGAAAAAGTCTGCACCAGAATAGCACACATGCATCCTCTAACAGACCTCCACGAAAAGCGTTTTCTACGTGCAATTTATCAAAAGATTATGACAAGATTGTTATCAAAGTATGCAACTCACATTATTGCTCCATCAAAAAGTAGTTTAAAGGCTTTTCAAGCTATTTGTAACTGTTTGGGTAAGCATAATGAAATTTTGTACAACGGTATTGAGCTGAGCCAATTCGATCGAGAAGTAGACAAAAGAGCTGTACGCCAAAAATTTAATCTCCCAGTCGATCAGCCTATAGTTATATATGTAGCTCGTTTTACTGCTCATAAAAATCATGCTCAAATTTTGAGAATTGCAGATCGAATGAGCAAGAATGGAGTTAACGTATATTTTGTTATGGTGGGTTCTCATGGCGAACTTTTGAATACACTCAAGGAAAAAGTAGCTGAACGAAATGATATGGCAATGATGGTGGGAGTTGAAGATATTTCCGAACTTTTGAAGACTGCCGATTTGTTCTTTCTGCCGTCACTTGAAGAAGGATTTGGAGTTGTTGCTATAGAAGCTGCTGCTGCTGGGTTACCTGTTGTTGCTACCGACTTACCAACAATTCGTGAAGCATGTTCGCCTAGCCATCACCCTTTTATGTTTCCTCCTAATAATGATGAACTTGCTTGTAAAAATATCTTATCAATACTGGAAAACCAGGAACTGAGAAAACAACTCTCCGCTGATGCTCGAAAATGGGCTAATAACTTTTCTATATTTAGTTCCATCAAACAACTAGCTCATCTATATGAGAATTGCACCCAGTGACTGAAAAATATTTTGGGTTTTCCTTAAGAAGCAATTTTTCAACAGAAGCTCTCGATCGACTTGAAATTTAACAATGAAATTGCTAGTTTTTATAACTATATTTATATCGCATCTATTTGCGGCACGTCCTTTTTACTTGAGGCTGCGTCATGAAGAGATGCCATCCACAATTCATTTTGCTACAATTTCAGTTATTCTCTACTACGATCTCGGGTTAGGGTTAGAAGCATTAAATTTTCCCTATGAAAGCAATTTTTTTCTGCCTTTATTTAATGCAGATGAAAAAATAATATTACAAGCATTTGCTTTAATATTGTTTACTCCCTGGTTGTTCGAGCTTGGTGCTACCTTAACAAATAAATATACCAATTTCGGTATACAAGAACCAAATGCAAGCCTGAATAAAGAAAGACAGAATCTTTTTTACTTTATCACAACCTCGATCTCAATCGCTTTAGCTATTTTTGGATATCGTCAATTTGCTCAAAACCCATCTATTTGGTTTAGCAGGCAGCAAATCGGAGAGGCATTAGGTCCTTTTATTATCCTGTTATACTTTCCCACATGTTTCTTAGGTTTTTATGTGAGATTAACTAACGCTAAGACACAATTTGGATCGTTATATTCATTAGGATTAGCTATAACTAGTATTTTTTCCACTTTTGCAGTAGGTCAGAGGAATACTATATTAGTTCCTTTGCTGGTTCTAACACTATTTCGTACAAAGATAAATCTTACTCGAATTACAGTCTTTGTATGTGTAGCAGTAGTAGCTGCTTCTGCTCTCTTACCGATTTTTAAGTGGCAGTATTCTCATGTTGATGCTTCGATACTAGATTTAGTTGGAGAAACTATTAATGGTGATTTCTCTAGAAGTCCTATTTTGAAGACAGCACTAGAAATGGCAGAACCAGTAGGAACAAATATCATGCCATATCCTCTAGCTGGCTATGTATACGCTTTGCTTTATTATGTACCTCGTTCAATAGTACCGTTTAAAGGTTGGTCTACAGCACAGTATTTTACAAGCGAACTAGCTAGGACACCCGTTGAGGATACTACATGGGGATTTGGTGTTGGTGCAATAGAAGAAATCTTATTAAATACGGGTTTATGGCTGTTAGTACCAGGATTGATCGTGTATGGAATGTGCATGGGTATGTTAGACAAGCTTTCAGGTCGTATACCTTCACTTGTAGTTTCAACCAGGCTTGCAGCTATTTGGCTTTGTGGTTATGACTTGGTATCGTTGTTAGTCACGTTTGGAACTATGGCTATAATTAGTTTTGGATTTCATTACTTATTTGTACAACAGCATATACATCTATCCGAGAATCAGCACGAGCGCAATATGTCATTACGCAAACTTGAATAACTTTTTAGACAAGATTTTTTCACAAGCTTTCAATTCATTTGTGTTTATATTCCCAGTTATATTTGACAGTAAAACGTAATACAATAATTAATGTATATTTAATTTGTGGCTTTGTTCTAGTTTTTGTTGAAATTTAATTTGTAACGGCAAATGAAACCACTTGTAAGTATTGGAATGCCTGTATTCAACTGCGAACAAGTACTGACATCAGCAGTGAATTCGATAGTGAATCAAACCTACCAGAATTGGGAACTCATTCTGATCGATGATGGTTCTAAAGATAAAACTTTAGAAGTGGCAAACAGCTTTAGCGATCCGCGAATTAAAGTCATTTCAGATGGGTTAAACCTAAAGCTTCCTCGTCGTCTGAACCAGGCAATTAGCTTAAGTAAAGGCAAGTATTTTGCTCGAATGGATGGAGATGATATTTCATATCGCGAGCGCCTGCAATTACAAGTAGAATACTTAGAAAAGCATCCAAAAGTTGATGTTTTAGGAACTCAAATTCTCGTATTTGACGGCGAAGGTAATCCTAGAGGAAAGTCGGTTTCAAAAGTTTCTCATGTCGAAATCTGTTCTCGTCCCTGGGCTGGCTTTTCTCTTGCGCATCCAACATGGATGGGTAGAACTGAATGGTTTCGTAAAAACCAGTACAGAACACGGGCTATTAGAATGGAAGATTACGATCTTTTACTCCGCACTTATAATATTAGTTGTTTTGCCTGCCTTCCCAATATCTTACTAGGATATCGTATCGAATCTTTATCATTAAAAAAAATTTTAACTGCTAGGTATAATATCTCAACTGCTTTACTTGAAAAAGCTTTTACCGAGCAAAAATATTTATTCGCTTTTGGAGTAGTAGAACAAGGTTTTAAAGCTTTAGTTGATACATTTGCTATTACTACAAGTTTAAATTTTCAGATACTGCGTCACCGGATTGGAGAAACACTAGACGAATCAGAATTAGTTCAATGGCAGCAAGTCTTTGCAGAGTGCCAGGTTAAATAAAACTGCTGCATGAATGTAAAAAGTTGAAGAAAAATTCAGGTATGCCGTGAAATTCATCTTGCTAAAATTGACATAAGCATGAGTAGAGAAAAGACAACTATCCTAGTGACTGGTGGCTGTGGCTTCATAGGCTCCCACATTGTGGAAGCTCTGGTTAAAGAAGGTTATAAAGTTCGGATTCTTGATAATTTTTCAACTGGTAAACGCGAAAACCTCAGTTCTATTGACTCAAACAATGTTGAGGTTTGCATAGGTGATGTCACGGACTTTTCAGCAGTTAATGCAGCTGTGGAAGGATGTGAGTATGTATTTCACGAAGCAGCTGTTGTGAGCGTTCCTAAAAGCGTTGAAGATCCAGTAGGAACAGGGAAAGTTAACTATGGTGGAACCCTCAATGTTTTAGAAGCAGCTCGCAAACATGGCGTGCGTCGTGCAATTTTTGCAGGAAGTGCTGCGGTATACGGTGACGAACCAACTTTACCAAAACATGAGTCAATGCAAGCTTGTCCTATTACTCCTTATGGTGCAGATAAACTGGCATCAGAAGTCATGGGACATGTTTATGCTCGAAATTTTGGTCTAGAGTTTGTCAGTTTGCGTTACTTTAATGTTTTTGGTTCTCGTCAAGACCCATCCAGCCCATACTCAGGAGCAATCTCTATATTCTGTAATAGAATGCTTCAAGGCAATGCTCCAACAATATACGGAGATGGACTTCAAAGCCGAGATTTCGTTCATGTGTCTGATGTGGTTCGTGCCAACTTGCTAGTGATGCAACACCCAAAAGCAGCAGGAAGAACTGTTAACGTAGGACGAGGGATAGCAACAAACTTATTGGAAATTGTCCAAGCAATTAACGATTTGAGCGGACAACACTTGACACCAATCCATCAAGAGGTTCGCCCTGGAGATATTCGCCACAGCCTTGCCGACAACACGGCGTTGCAAAATTTGGGGTGGACTCCCCAAACGAGTATTCGCACGGGTTTACAAGAGTTATTACAGTCAAATTTTTAGTAGCTCAATTCAATCTTAAAGTCTATATTAAAGATTTTTCTCAACCAAAACCTATTCAAGTTACTAACAGATTTTAGATAATTTCAGTATGAATAAACTATTAATTGTTACCACTGTACCAGCTACGATTGATGCCTTTCTCTTCCCTTATGTTCACTATTTCCGCACTAAAGGCTGGCGAGTGGATGCAATGGCACAAGGCATCTCAACTAATACGAATTGCTTGGAAGCTTTCGATCGCGTCTGGGAAGTAGAATGGTCGCGCAACCCTCTTCAACTTCAAAATCTCATGGTTGCTCCACAACAAATTCGACAAGTGGTAGAGCAAGAAGGATACGATCTAGTTCACGTGCATACTCCAGTAGCGGCTTTTGTGACTCGATATGCTCTCAAGAATTTAAGAAAGCGGGGTCAGCCGAAGGTGATTTACACTGCTCATGGTTTTCACTTTTATCGCGGTGGGAAGCTGTTAAAAAATGCCGCTTTTCTGTCCCTAGAGAAGCTGGCTGGAGCCTGGACAGATTACTTAATAGTTATCAACCGAGAGGATGAAGCAGCCGCCAAGCGATATCAGATTGTTCCTGACGAGCGACTCCGCTATACTCCAGGAATTGGAGTAGATTGCGATCGCTACAGTTCCAAATTTGTTAGCGATTCTGAAATCCAAATGGTACGCCAGGAGTTAGGATTAGCACCGAATGCACCACTTTTTCTATCAATTGCTGAACTAAACCCTGGTAAGCGACATCAAGACATTTTGCAAGCATTGGCACAGCTAAGACGGTCTGACGTACACTTGGCATTGGCTGGAACCGGACCGCAACAGGCAAAATTACAACAGCTAGCATTCCAGTTGGGTATTGCCGAGCAAATACACTTTTTGGGTTATCGTCGTGATATTCCTGCTTTGATTCGTGCTTCAGTAGCTACAGTACTTGCTTCTGAGCGGGAAGGACTACCGAGGAGCATTATGGAGTCATTGTGTCTGGAAACTCCGGCGATCGGCACGAAAATTCGCGGTATCCAAGATCTACTTGCAGAAGGCTGCGGTCTTTTGGTCAAGGTTGGGGATGTAAAGGGATTGACTGAAGCTATGGCTCACATACTCGATCGCCCCGAAGAAGTCAAGCTTATGGGTCAACGGGGTAAAGAACGGATGAATGAGTACGAGCTGCAAAAAATTATCGAAATGTACGAACAACTGTATGCTGAAGCATTAGGGCAAAAAATTGTCGAAGTTAAGACCCCTGCTTGATCGGGCGCGATCGCATATAAATTTCGCCGCCTAATCCCGCCGCTACCGTACCGATCGCACCCACGATCGCACCCTTTAAGCCATAAAATCCTACAACTAACGCGATCGCGAGCGTTATTCCCATATACGTAGCGGCAACCCGTCCATGCGACCAACCAGATTGCTGTAGTCTTTGATATAGATGACTGCGATGTGCTTGAAAAATATTTTCTCGCTTTAAGAGGCGACGCACGATCGTATAAATTGCATCTCCTACCAGTGGGAGAGTTACAGCCAAGGCTGACCAAGCCTGTACTGCGCTATCGCCAGCATTGAGTAAAGCGATCGCTACTGTAGCACCTAAAACAGTACTACCTGCATCGCCCATAAAGATCTTGGCTGGCGACCAGTTCCACCACAGAAAGCCTACGAGCGCTGCTACAAGAAACCACAACAGGGGTTGATGTAGGTAAAAGGCAAAAAAACCTAATTGAATCGCACTCGTTCCAGCTACGATTCCATCTAACCCATCCATAAAGTTGTAGAAGTTGACGATCGCTGTCATACCAATTGCAGTGAGAACAATTGCTACGATACTCCCGACAACTCCAAACTGCGACAGCCAAGGCTGAGGAAAAGCACCAAAATAAGTCACTGCAACTCCAGCAGCAGCCAACTGAACCAAATAACGAATGCCTGCGGGAACGTTACTGCGATCGTCAATAATTCCGACAATAGCTAGTGGAATTAGTATTAACCAGACGATTACTAAATTAAGATTTAATGGTACGTCTGCAAACAGATGAACATAGTTATTTCCCATAGCAATCGCACTCGTAATGGCGAAGGCAATAATAAATCCTAAGCCGCCACCACGGGGAGTAGGCTGGGTGTGAGAACTGCGCTCGTTCGGAATATCTAGTAAGCTCTGCCGAAAGCGCTGTCTAATCAAATTCACGGTCAGGAAACTAATTCCAAAGCTGAAGACCGACAACACGATCGAAGGCATGGTAGTCATATTCTGTAAAGAAGAACCATTAAAGCATATTTGCTGTATGTCAAGTTGGCGATCGCAGCATTTGTGCTAAACCTGCATCAACTGTAAAGGGGGGTTGCCAGTTCAGAGTCTTCTGAATGTAACTGCTATCAATTGCTAAACTTCCTAGCAGGCGATCGATAGTCGATGTGTTGAGAGGCAATTGTTTTTTACTAACATTCTGTACGGTATCGCCTAATTTTCCTCCCAGTTGCAACCAACTTGGAGGAACTGACAGCATGTTACATGGGTGCTTTAAGTTGACGGCAATTTTTTGAATTAATTCTGGTGTGGAAAGATCCTCTCCATCGCTGACTAAAAATGTTTGATTTGCTGCTTGGGGATGGTTCAGGGTAGAGGCGATCGCATCTACTAAATTTCCCACATAAATTAAACTGCGACGATTTTTAACTGCACCAAATGGCAGTGGTAAACCTGTTTGAACGAGTTTAATTAACCGTTCCATATTACCAGGATTTCCCGCACCATAAACTAGAGGCGGACGTAAAATTGTCCAAGTCATAGCACTTTGACTAGCAAGCTGTACTATGGCTTGTTCTGCTTGCAGTTTGCTGCGACCGTAGGGCGTATCTGGTTGACAGGGCGAACTTTCCGTGAGGGGGCGATCGCTACTTGAGGTCATTGCTCCAATCGAACTTACGAATACGAACCGCTTCACCCCTGCGGCGATCGATTGCTTGACTAGATTGACCGTTCCCTCGGTATTGACACTCAAAAACTCTGCTTCTGGATCGGACGCTTTATCTTGAAGAATATGGGCGCGTGCTGCTAGGTGAACGACTATATCTATACCCTTTAAAGCCGAATGCCAATCAGTATTACTGTCAATATTACCAACTTTTACGGCTGTAACGTTGGCTGGCAGTCGTGCAGAATCGTTTCGTACAGCTGCCACAATCTGCAATTTCTCTTGCAGCAGTCTGGGTAGCAAATGGCTAGCAACAAAGCCAGTGGCTCCAGTAACCAAAATCGCGTTCATACTGAGTCCCGTCATTTACGGCGATAGCACAATCCATCAGGTAACAGAGTACTATTTTTTACTTAAAAAACTGTAATATAAGAAAAACTCTGTTACAGTTCGGACAGAAGAAATCATACCTAATTATTTATTTCGTCTACTCAAGTAAATCTGCTGTTATTTATGCGCAGGCTCAAGCAGTTAAGCCGATTAGTTAAATTGTTGCTCGATCGCTTTGTTGCCGCGATCGCGCTGATCGTCTTGTCTCCTATAGTTATTTGTGTTGCGATCGCCATTCACTTTCGCATGGGTTCTCCAGTTATTTTCACTCAACCCCGTCCAGGTAAAGACGGTAATATTTTCAACTTTTACAAGTTTCGTACCATGACCGACGAGCAAGACACACAAGGAAACTTACTTCCTGACGAACAGCGCCTGACGACTTTCGGTCAATTTCTGCGGCAAACTAGCCTTGACGAACTGCCCCAACTGTGGAACGTTCTCAAAGGCGACATGAGTTTCATTGGTCCCCGCCCCTTATTGGTAAAGTATCTCGACCGTTATACTACAGAACAAGCTCGCCGTCATGAAGTGAAACCAGGCATTACGGGTTTGGCTCAAATCAATGGTCGCAACGCCATCACTTGGGAAGAGAAATTTGTCCTCGACGTTTGGTATGTCGATAACTGGAGTTTGTGGCTGGATTTAAAAATTTTATTTCTGACCGTGTTTAAAGTTCTGCAACAAGAGGGAATTAATCAAGAAGGTTACACCACATCAGAAGAATTCAAAGGTCCAGGAAATAAGTTGTCATCCTAATGATTAGACAATTATAAGGAGCGATCGCAAATGGAAACTTGTGCCTTCCGGCTTTCGGAAGAACAGCTAGCGCTTCTACCAACAGAAGCAGATATTGCTTTCTACGAAGAACATGGCTGGTATATTTCAAAACAGATACTCCCAGATGAACTGCTCGACACAGCAATTTTAGGTAGTGAAAGATACTATCGTGGAGAGCGAGACACTCCACTGCTCGGAAAAAATGCTTATAGTGACTGGCAACCGGAAGATAAAAGCTTCATTCGGAATAACGAATTTGTTTCCTTACAAAACAAGCAACTCCACGAACTAGGCTTTTATCCAATTATTGCAGCGATCGCAGCGCGTTTATCCAGAACAAAAAGAATTCGACTGTTCGCTGATTCGCTGCTGTGTAAGCTACCGACAATTAAGGATAGTCATAACGGAGTGGTAGGCTGGCACACCGATAAAGCATACTGGTCTACTTGCAGTTCCGACAAATTGCTCACCGCCTGGATTCCTTTTCAGAACTGTGACGAATCCCTCGGTCCATTGATTGTCATTGATGGTAGCCACAAGTGGAAAGATACTCATTTGATGAAGAATTTTTTCGACCCGAACTTGAATGAGTTGGAAGAAAAGTTTCGTCAGCAAGGAAAACAAATTACAAAAGTGCCAATGACCTTACAAAAAGGTCAAGTTAGCTTTCATCACTGTCTGACAATACATGGTAGCTCTCCCAATTACAGTGACTCTTTGCGGCTAGCAATGGCAGTTCATATGCAAGACGACGGCAACCATTATCGACCTTTTTGGAATCAGAAAGGGGAACAAATTCATATCGGCTACGAAGCCTTATGTCGCAAATTGCATAACGGTCATCCTGATTTTAGCGATCCAGCAGTGTTTCCCATACTTTGGTCGGAGATAGAGACTTAATCGCGCAGATAGGATATCAGTTCTGATATGGCACGGTCGTAGCTCTGGTAACTTTTGCACAAACATGAACATTCAAATCATCGATCCACAAGACCCCTTGTGGCATAAAGTTCTGCAACAGCTCCGCCATGATGTTTATCATCTACCTGAGTACATCGGCATTGAGTCAAACAGAACTGAAACAATGGCTAATGCTTTTTTGGTTACTGATAGTGATAAAATTTTCTTCGTACCTTATTTACTACGTCAGTGTAATGATGTAATACCACAAGAATTGCTCGAAGAAGAATGCTTTGATATTGTCTCTCCCTATGGCTATCCGGGCATTTTGTTGAGTGAAGCAGCGGCAAATACGCCAAAGTTTGTAGATTTTGCTCTGCATGAGTTGAAGTACTTTTTGCAGAAAAACGACGTATGTTCGGCTTTTTTGCGATTGCATCCCCTTTTGAGCGATCGCTTCAAGGAGATTTTTCCCTCAGAATATTTAACTGATAGTGGAAAAACTGTATCCATAAATCTTACTCTCTCTGAATCGGAAATTTGGGCGCACACAAGAAAAGGACATCAAAGCACTATTAATAAGTGCAAGCGACTAGGTTTCACTGGCAAAATGGTCGAGTTTAGGCAATATATTGACGAATTTATTGCTATTTACGAAGAGACAATGAATCGAGTCAATGCTAGGCAATTTTATTACTTTAGCCGCGCTTACTTTGAGGATTTATTGTCACTAGGAGAGAACATTCATTTAGGTATCGTAGAAGTCGATAACGAAATCGCATGTGCTAGCTTATTTTTTGAATGTTATGGTATTGTTCAAGCTCATTTGGGAGGAACGAAAACCAAATATTTACACCAATCCCCTTTTAATTTTCTCTTACATTACGTGCGCCTTTGGGCTAAAGAGCGTGGGAATGAATTTCTACATATAGGAGGCGGAGTGGGGGGTTCGACTACAGACAGCCTCTATACTTTCAAGTCAGGGTTTTCCAGGCAGAAACACGATTTTCTGACTTTAAAACTAATTACAAACGAAGAAAAGTACTATCATCTAGTCAATTTACGGGCGAAAGTCTTAAATACTCAAGCTGAAGCACTACTTAGCTCAGACTTTTTTCCTGTCTATCGTTCTTACAGTTAAAGCACAGTTCAAAGACTCATGCTCGATCTTCAGGTTATCAAACCACATGACCCATTATGGTCTCAGACATTACAAAAACTCAGGCATGATATTTATCATTTACCAGAATATCTCAAGCTTGAGGCAATTAGAACTCAAACTATTCCAGAAGCAATTTTAATTACTCAAGAGGACAAAATATTTCTTATTCCTTACTTAATACGTAGCTGTCAGGACTTATATCAAAACGCTCCACACCATGAAGAAATATTTGATGCAATCTCTCCCTACGGTTATCCTGGAATTTTGCTGAGTGATGCAGCATTTGGACAAGGAGAATTTTTAAATTTAGCCGTATCTTATTTGGCGAAGGTATTGCGATCGAAAAACATCTGTTCGGCGTTCTTTCGCCTACACCCCATACTCAATTACGGCTTTGAACAAATCTTACCTCCTCAAATTTGTCAAATAACTGGAGAGACTGTATCTATAAATCTCATGCTTTCTGAAGCAGAAATTTGGCAGCAAACTCGTTCTGAACATCGCACTCATATCAATCGCTGTAGACGTGCTGGATTTACCGCTAAGATAGTAAGGTACGAAGATTACATAAAAGACTTTATTTCTATCTATGAAGAAACAATGAATCGCGTAACTGCGAAGCCAATGTATTATTTTGGCTATGATTATTTTACCGAGCTAGCTAATCTACATGAAAACATTCACCTTGGTATTGTAGAATTCGATAACCAAATTGTTTGTGCTGGCATCTTCACAGAAATTTGTGGGATAGTGCAATACCATTTAGGAGGGACTAAAACCGATTTCCTCAAACAATCTCCCAGCAAACTCTTATTCGATCGCGTGCGGTTCTGGGCTAAGGAACGGGGTAACAAAATTTTTCAACTAGGGGGTGGTGTTGGAGGTACCAAAGATAGCTTACACCACTTTAAAGCGGGTTTTTCTAAACTGAAGCATAATTTTTTGACATTGCGTTCGATCGCAGATGCAGATAAGTATCAATATTTAGTAGAGCTACAAGCGAAGAAACTGAATGTTGAATCCGAACAACTACTTAAGACAAGTTTCTTTCCAGCGTATCGTTCCTCTCAAATTTAAAAAAATCGAAAGGAGAAATTTATTTATGCTCGACAATAAGAAAATTTATCAATCTACTGAAGAATTTAATACTTGGGCATATGGAAAAGGTCTAAAATTTGAAGAAAAGTATTTAATTGATAACTACTTAGATAAACATTTAAAGACAGTAGAAGCAGGGACAGCAGGAGGTAGAATTTTACTAGAGATGAGAAGGATGGGCTTTACTTCTCTCATAGGTTACGATTATGTACCTGAATTTATTGAGCAAGCAAAGCAAAAAGATCCTTCAAGCGAAATTACTTTTGAAGTAGAAGATGCCACCAAACTAAGTTATGTCGATGATAGCTTTGCTCAGATCTTATATCTCCAACAAATCATCAGCTCTATAGATGGAGACCAAGCAAAGCTAAAAGCTTTTGAAGAGGCATATCGTATTCTAAAACCAGGTGGTACAGCACTATTTTCATTTCTTTGCTTTGAAGTGAGAGCGCAGACTTTAATCTACAAACCGTATTTAGTCTATTTACGTATTTTGCGTAGCTTGCAGGCTAAAAGTCTTTCTCTTCAGTATCTGCCTTGGCTTAAATTAGGAGGAAAGTGGAATCTTTCTGCTTTACTAGATCGCGAACCTTACGTGTATTGGTATAGACCACAAGAAGTAGAACGACTATTGAAAACTGTTGGTTTTGAAGTCACTGCTGTTGGTTCTTCTGCCCAAATTGAAGGAGATAGTATGTGTACAAGCGTAGAAGAATTAGCAAGACAACCTTTAGCAGGTGGTTTATATTTCGTTTGTACAAAATAAAGTTTATATTTGTTTGAACTTAATCGTTGAAGCTAAGACATAAATCAGTCAAATGTAACTGCTTTTTCAAATGCAAGTTCAAGATTTAGCGTGACTAAAATTCTCTATTGGCAACGAATAAATATGACTATCTGAGAAAAAAGTCCAAGCTCTTAGCCGTGTAAAAAAGCTTACATTTAAATCGGTTTAAATTATACATATCAATACTAACACAACAAATAATACGAGAAGTTAAGTATAGCGATAAAATAACTTTATTGTTAAAATGGAATAATATTTTTTGCAACAAATAGTAATATTACTATTAAAATGATTAAACCGATCCTGCTTTCTATTCCTCATATGAGCGGGGAAGAGATTGAGTATGTCAAAGAAGCATTTGATACGAATTGGATTGCTCCCGTTGGTCCCCATTTAGAAGCTTTTGAACAAGAATTTTGTCATGTAATTGGTGTCAATCATGCTGCTGCTGTAGTATCTGGCACGGCGGCTTTACACCTAGCCTTGCAGTTAGTTGGAGTGGAGTCTGGAGATGAGGTATTTTGCTCGACACTCACTTTTGCGGCTTCAGCCAACCCCATCGTCTATTTAGGTGCAAAACCTGTCTTCATTGACAGCGATCGCACTTCGTGGAATATGAACCCCGAATTGTTACAAGCAGCCTTGGACAAACGGGCGCGGTTAGGTAAATTACCTAAAGCCGTAGTTGTCGTTCACCTATACGGTCAAAGTGCTGACATTGACCCGATTTTAGCAGCCTGCAACCGCTACGAAGTAGCGTTGATTGAAGATGCAGCTGAATCTCTAGGAGCAACTTACAAGGGGCGATCGCCCGGAAGTTTCGGTAAAATTGGCATTTTTTCTTTTAACGGTAATAAAATCATTACGACATCTGGAGGTGGAATGTTGGTTTCCAACGAGCCAGAAATTGTCATCAAAGCCAGATTTCTCTCCACTCAAGCACGCGATCCAGCGCCCCACTACCAACACTCAGAAATCGGTTACAACTATCGGCTGAGCAATGTATTGGCGGGAATTGGTCGAGGTCAATTGCAAGTCCTGGAGCAACGGGTACAAGCTAGAAGGCGTAACTTTGAAGTTTATCGGCAAGCTTTGGGCGAATTGCCAGGAATCTCATTTATGCCAGAAGCGAGTTACGGTCGCGCCACGCGCTGGTTGAGCTGCATGACAATCAATCCTCATATTTTCGGTGCAGATAGAGAACAAGTCCGTAAAATCCTCGCTCAGCAGCACATTGAGACTCGCCCAGTTTGGAAACCACTTCACCTCCAACCTGCTTTTGCCCAATACGAGACAGTTGGAGGTGAGGTAGCGGAAGAGCTGTTTGCTTGCGGTCTGTGCCTTCCCTCTGGCTCTAATTTAACCAACGAGGATTTAGAGCGAGTCGTAGGGGCGATCGCTAAAATTTGCTCTGTTGGGATCGAAATGAACTGAGTGGTTACCAATTCAATCGAACCAGAAAAACCTCATCTCTTTTTGCTAATGCTCAGAGGAGAATGACTTTCCGCTAATGCTACATTATCATCTTCTTCCGACTGGCTAGAACGATAATAGTAGTATTGTTCGCTATCGGGATTAAATCCATTCACTACCTGACCGAGGACATGTTGCCCTGACTTTTCTAGAAATTCTTTAGCACGGATAGCAGCAGCAGTATCTACCACCCCAGGTCGAACAACTAATAAAACTCCATCGGTCATTTTACCCAAAATTGCTGCATCAGCAGCCGCATTTAAAGCAGGAGTATCAATAATTGTGTAGTCGTAATTGGCTGAAAAAACAGTAACTAGAGATGCCATCCTTTGAGAATCCAGTAATGCCATTGGATTCGGTGGAATCACTCCAGAAGTTAGGATGTGAAGATTAGCCGTAATCTTTTTGATCGCTGTTTTTGGTTCGGTCTGACCCACAATGATATTACTTAAACCCAAGTGATTTGGTAATTCCCAGATTTCATGCTGCAAGGGACGATACATATCTGCATCAACTAACAATACCTTACGCCCCATTTGAGCGATAGTGACAGCTAAATTTGCCGCAACTGTTGATTTTCCTTCTTTAGGAACGGAACTCGTAACGACAATTGCTTTGAGCTGTTTATCAGAATTCAGAAATTTCAAATTAGCTTGCAGCATTCGATATGCTTGGCTGAAAGGCGATCGCGGTGACTCTTGCACTAAAATTTCTGGTGTAGCTCTTTCTAGGGAGCGATCGCGCAAGAAAATGTTCTCAGATTTTTTCAAGGCTGGAATTATCCCCAGTAAGGTATAGCCAAATATTTTTCTAGCTTCCTCAACGCTTCTGAGCGATTTATCTAGTTTTTCTAATATTAAACCAGTAGCAGCCGCTAATATTCCACCCAGCATAATTCCTGTCACCAGATATAACATTTTGCGGGGAGCAACCGCTTCTTCTGGTGGTATGGCTGCTGAAATGACGCGAGCATTACCTATATTCTGATTTTCCGCAATCCGAATTTCTTGTAATTTTTGCTGTAGTAATAAATAGGTAGATTGAGCTGTTTGAATTTTTCGTTCTAACGCCCGCTGCAATTGTTCTAACTGAGGTAACCGATCGAGTCTTTCTCTATAAGAAGATTGAACGTTTGAGATTGCTGCTATTTGGCTAGATAAACCCAAACGTCTTGCTTCTGCCCTCACAAACTCTTCTGTCAGTTTTTGATCGAATTCACTATTTTGTAAGCTATTTCCTCTAAGAAGTTTTTGTTCTCCTACCACTTGTTTTAAGCGTTGTTTGAGTAACTGCTCTAAACTTGCTTTCTTTTGCTTGAGGGAGACGACATTAGGAAAATCTGCCTGAAAGCGGCTCTGTTCCACCGCTAGCTGCGATTCTATTTGTTGGATCTCTTTCAAAATACCTTGAACGGCTGGAAATTGACTTACACTAGTTACCGCTCCGGCGCTATTTAAAGTTTCTCCTAATTGCTGTTTCAGCAGTTCAGATTGAGCTTTTGCATCTGCCAAACCAGCATTAGCATTCGCAGCTTGGCGTTGCATATCGGCAATAATTGCTACTGCCGCTCTTTTTTCTTCATTTAGATCGACAACTTTATTCTGCTCTTGAAATTGACGTAACTCTGACTCGCTTTGACGCAAACTTGTTTCCGCCCTGGGCAACTGTTTTTGCACAAACTCTCTCGCAGAAACGGCTTCAGAGCGATTAGCAAGTAAGTTATTTTCTAAATAAATACCCATTAAAGTATTGACTACTGTTGCAGCTTTGTTTGGATCTGCATCCCTATAAGTAATTTGCAACACGTCCGTTTTTTTCACGTCTGTCACGTCTAGTTTTTTAAGAAATTGTTCGGGTTTAAGAGTTTTACCCGATTCATCCTTCAACTCCAACCGCGTAATCGTTTTTTTAATAATAGGCAGAGAACGTATAATTTCCGCTTCTGTATCTACAGGATTATTTTGCTCTTGTAATGGCTGCAATTCACCTATACCCTTACCCACTTCAGGTAAATACGAAGAACTAGGGCTATTTTTTCTAAATAGTAACTTTCCTTCTGCTTCATATATTGGCTTTTGCAAAGCTAAGCTTATACCTGTCAGTGCGACAACTACTCCAAACACGATTGATAGTGGTAAGTAATGTCGTTTGAGTAACAGCCAATATTGCTGTAATTTGACACTAGATTCTGTGGACTCAGGAAGTGACATGAGCGCGCTATAACTTTATGACAAAATTTAACAAATAGATATCGTATTCAATACTACCTTGAATAATGTTGTTGTAAACACCTTCTCCTCAATTCTTCTACATCGATTATTATTTTACGACAAAATTTTATCGCGAAACAATGTTTATTCATAAATCGATAGCTATAGATTGCATGAAATCGGAGCTAGGGAGAGCCAGATAAACGACGTTGCCAATCAGCATCGATTTGCGCCGGATTTTGGCTTTCTTGTTCTAATAAATCGCTATCAGTCGAGTAGACTACATCGTCTTTAGTAATCGTAGATCGAGCAGCAAACTGACTTGCATAAGCAATTTTTTGCTGTAAGACTAAATCGGAGCTAGCTAGCAGATTTGCTCTTGCTTGCCGTCTCTGATTCCGATCGCTGATTTTACGATTGCGCCTCTGCACCCAAAAATATCTTACCAGAGGTAGAAGCAAAAAACCTACGCCGTATGCAAGCAGCAACCCATAAACTCCCTGCACGAAGGCAACCAGTCCACCGAGCTGAGCTGCTGCTAACCCATCTGCGAGTAAATTCCCCAATACTAGCAACCCAACAAAATTCAACGCGCCCAAGCCAATACCGAGCATAATTTGCCCAGAGCTAGCTGCACTGAAACGATAGGGTAACTCTTGCAAAAATGCTGGTACACGTCTAGATTGTTGCTGAGTCGCACTAACTTGCAACTCTGGAAAATGGTAAACGAGATGCCCTTCTGGACTAACAAGTGGTTGACCGTTGAATCTGGTCAGCACGGGCAGCATATAATCTTCGTACTCCTGGGCATATCCCTCGCCTAAGTCGTCAAGATAGGGAGCAATTTGTTCTGCCGTTACTACACCTCGATTGTTACGAATTGTAGCGGCAATCAGCGAGAAGCGTTTATCTTCTAGATCGATATTGGGATTACCATCACCAAAGAGAAACGAGAATATCGCTTCTAAAAAATTCAAATTGCTGGTTTCCCGTCTCCGCTGTCGATAGCGGGTGTCGTAATCTGGATAGAATACCCAAAACCAATCTGGACCAATCCAAAAGTAAGGCATGTAGAACCCACCACCGCCGCGATCGCCGCGATCGTCTCCATCCCGATTTGTCGCTGTAATAATAATTGCGATCGTGAGGAAGACTAGCACGATTGAGACAAGCAAAACAATGCCAAACGAAATCCGAATCAGGTAAAATAGGACTTTCCAAATTTTTTGCCACCATTCTTGCAAGCGCAACCGCCAGTATTTGTTGCGTAAAACTCCCCGCAAATTCTGCGGAAACTGGTAGGCGATTTCACCTGAGTTAGCTACCTGCATGTGTCCGCCGACATCACTTGCTAGAGCAAGTAATCCCTGTTGAGCTTGACCGACATCTAACCCGATCTGAGCTGCTACGTCTCCCACCGTGACGCGATATCCCAATTGTTCCACAGCTTGCACGATCGCGGGATTTGGAATCATACACTACCCTCGATTGCCATTCCTACCTTCTCTCAGTATAGAGTTCTATTTCGGGATGAGGAGCAATTAGCAAGTCGCAAGTCGCGATGAATTCCGAATTCCGAGTTCTCACCGCGCGCCACTTATTGCAAATGGCTAGCGATCGGTCACTATTAATTTGGATCGATAACTAAAAGAAACGAAACACCTATTTGACGATCGATTTTTTTCACTCGATCTAATCTTCCCCAGGTATTTCGTTTCTCAAACTACTTTCCATTTGAGGTATATAGACAATTTAATCCAACAATAACTCTGCGTCCAGACTTGAATTCCAGTTAACCTAAATCTTTATAAAAAATTTACTATATCAGGAAACTATTATTTACCGCTAGAAATTGCACCATTGAAATATTTATTGAGCGATCGCCGCGATCGCAATATTCGATCTCATGCTCGCAAATCAGGAATTCTGCTGATAGTTACCTATTAAACTTGGTATGAATTATTGCATTTCACACTGAAAAACATGTTTCATTCGTTTGCTAAATGCTGGGATAAATACCTTCAACTCTATCTTACCAAAGGACTACCATGATGGTGTATTAAATACCACTTGCCAGCCATCTTCTCGAAGATATTTGTAGCGATTGATTCAGCCTTGATGGTTTTGTTACTACTAGCTTGTAGCACGCGCTCAAATAACACGATATAAGCAGTCGTATCGCGAACTTCTGTATTAATAATTTCGATTTCAATTTCTAAATATTTGGTATTTTTGAAAATGACTTCCCAAGAGTCGCGAATTTGCTTCCAACCGCGCAAGGCGTTCCGCCCAGGATGAATGCAAAGGCTGGCAGTTCCCTGCGACCAAACTTGACTCATAGCTTCTAGATTTTTCTTCTCAAAAGCACGGTAAAAATTTTCATTGACTGCCAAAACCTCAGCTTCTACGTCTGTCATTCTTTACTCCTCTACTCCTGTACGGGCGGGCTTATCTAAAATTTCTGTTAGTCAGGAAGTCTATCGGTGAACCCGCCCCTACAACTCCCCACTCCCTAATTAACGTCGGTACTCGTCGCCGCAATCGCCGATTAACCGTAACAGATCTCGCGATCGTGCCAATACAGCTTCGATTTGACCCGTATCGTCTGCATCTAAAGTAAGTGCAAACACCTTAGCATTATCTGCGACGTGTTCCGATATCCCTAACCGCGTGCCAACGATCGCCCCTGCGACTGTCGGGCGATCGAGAACGTAACGGACTGCAACATTAGCAATGCTGACATCGTGCTTAGCTGCTATTTGTTTTAAAACAGCTAAAAGCTCTTGGAACAGATTCCAACCACCCCATGCATCTACCATGTTTTTATATTTTCGCAGGGAAGCTGTGTTTAACGCCGTACCTCGCGGTTCTGCTTGTTCTAAATATTTTTCTGACAGCAATCCGCCGCAAAGCGTACCGTAAGCTAAAAGTTGAATATTATGCTCTTGACAAAACGGAATCATCTTCATTAGAGGGCGGCGATCGACCAGCGAGAACTGCACCTGGTTAGAAACGATCTTAATGCCTGCTTCTGAGATGATTTTCAACCGTTCCGTGTCAAAATTTGTGAGTGCTAAGTGCTTGATTTTCCCTTCTTGCTGGAGTTCTGCTAGATAAGTTAATGCATCTATGTAGTTTTTATCTCTGTATTCCCACCAGTGGAATTGTAGCAAGTCTAGCGTCTCTACTCTCATTCGAGCTAGGGAGCGATCGATATTTTGCTCGACGACTCGCCGCGTCATCTTTGCTGGTCTGGGAACCCATTTGGTAAATGCTTGTAGGTTAGAAAGCGCCTCTTTACCCCGCGTAGCGATCGCTTGACGGCGAAACTCACCGATGAAGTCTTCAGCCGGTCCGTAGTGGTCTGCTAAGTCCCAAGTAGTGAAACCAGCATCTATATAATCAAACATAGTGGCGATCGCTTGTTTTGGCTGGATCGCTCCATGCGCCCCCGATACTTGCCACATGCCATTGAGTACGCGGCAGATATTCAAATCTGGGGTAAATTGCCACCGACTAGATTCTGGTAATTGCATTTTGCTACACTTACTGTCCTATTTCACAAGGTAGCAGGAGTTTGGTAATTGGTGAGTGGCTGGTGGCTGGTGACTAGCGGCTAGAATCTTGTCTATTCACTAGCCACTAGTCACTAGTCACTCTCTACTGATAACTGTCAGATGATTTTCAACCAATCGGAGTTCGATCTGCGCTGTGAATGGGGAATCGGTGGTGTGATGCAACTGGCTCCTATTAGCGATGTAGTTGTGATTGTGGATGTTTTATCTTTCTCTACTTGCGTAGAAATTGCTACGAATCGAGGAGCGATAATATTTCCTTATCGCTGGCAAGATGATACAGCGATCGCCTATGCTCAGTCTGTCAATGCAACTTTAGCAAGTCGTCGGCGTACCCCTAGCGCTGGATATTCTCTTTCTCCCTCATCCCTAGATCGGATTCCTGCGGGGACGAGATTGGTCTTACCTTCACCTAATGGTGCAACTCTGAGCTTGCAGACAGGAAACACACTAACTGTATCTGGTTGTTTGCGTAACTGTCAGGCGATCGCTGAGTTTGCTCAAAGCTGCGGTACGCAAATTGCCGTGATTCCAGCTGGGGAAAGGTGGGAAGATGGGAGTCTGCGCCCCAGCTTAGAAGACGCGATCGGTGCTGGCGCGATTCTCAGCTATTTACAGGGCAAACCCTCTCCAGAAGCAAAAGCAGCTATGGTAACATTTCAAATGTTTCGCACCGATATCGCATCAGCCTTGAGCCAATGTAGTTCGGGAAAAGAGTTAATTTCTAGAGGATTCAGTGGCGATCTCGAACTGGCGACAGCTCTAAATGTGAGTGAATGTATTCCAATATGCCGCGATCGCGCTTATATTCGGCATATTTGACATAGATCGCGAGTAGAGGCAGACGTGATAGCAATTCTCAATTGCGTGCGTAACATTTGTAGGGGCGCACAGCTGTGCGCCCCTACAGATTGTCTGTTTTACCCAATTGAAAATCGCTATGAAGCGCAAAATTATCTATCTAGCTAGTCCCTATGGATTTTCGCAGCAGCAAAAGACGCTACTTTTACCTCCCATCGTTCGGGCTTTGGAGGCGTTGGGCATAGAAGTTTGGGAACCGTTTGCCCGTAACAATCAAATCGATTTTTCTCAAGCTGATTGGGCGTATCGCGTGGCGCAGGCAGATTTGCAGGATGTGAAAAACTGCGATGGCATTTTTGCGGTTGTCAACGGCACGCCACCAGATGAAGGAGTCATGGTAGAGTTGGGAATGGCGATCGCCCTGAATAAAGCAATTTTCTTATTCCGAGACGACTTCCGGCGCTGTAGCGATAACGAACGGTATCCCTTAAATCTCATGCTTTTTGCTGGCTTACCGGAAATTGGCTGGGAAAATTATTACTATACTTCTGTAGACGAAATCCAGTCTCACGATAAAGCATTGTACAAATGGTTAACAGGAATGTAGACGATCTCTGTAGCACATAAAAATTTGTAGGGACGCACAGCTGTGCGCCCCTACGGATCGTGATACCTTTTATCCTAGTTTCACGGTTGAAATATCGGTTCTTCAACGACAGCAGCCCGTGCAGATGCAAAACGGGAAGCGGGAGAACGGAACAATGCCTGAAAGTAAGACTGTCGCTGTTCGCTTGGTTCTGGGGCGTAGTCCCATAGACTTTGGTAAAAGAAGAAAGCTACTCCCAAACCGCGATCGCGTGTAGCCCTCACTTGTGCTTGAATTCGTTGCATTGGCACTGGATCGTTTCTCAAACCCGTAAGAATACCGATACCAGTGGGAATCTTTTGTTGTACCTCTTGAATTTCGGGGCGGGCAAGTTGTTGGAGAAAACTTTGCAGTTCGGGACGGTAGACTTGCACGATCAGTTCGTCAACAATCCCTTTGCGCACCCATGTTAGCCAGTCTTGCAGGTGAAATTTATAAGCAAAGTCGTAGTAGTTGGGGGCGACGGCAAAAATTGCTTTGGGCTTGCTTTGCTTAACTGTTTGATTGAGTTGAGTCATGAATGCCGTAATTTTGTCAGCCCGCCACCGCATCCACGCTGTATCGCCAGGATGGGCTGGACTGTGCTTGGTTTCCTTCTTGTACAGAGCCACCGTATATTTGTCATAGCCAAACTCGCGCGGTAAACTCATGTGGTCGTCAAACTGAATCCCATCGACATCGTACTTAGTCATAACCTCCCGTACTAGTGCGGTGATGAATTGCTGGACTTCTGGATGGAAAGGGTTGAGCCATACGACCTCACCTGCAACATCAATCGAAGTTTTGCTCCCATCCCGTTTTTGAGTTAACCAGTTAGGGTGTTGTAGTGCTAGTTCTGAAGTAGGAGGAGTCATGAAACCAAACTCAAACCAGGGGACGACGAGTAAACCTTGGCGATGGGCTGTAGCGGCGAGATCGGCTAAAGGATCTTGTCCTTGCAAGCCTTTGCGCACGAAGGTTTGAATTCCTGCTTGTCGTGCTATGTTGCTATCGTACTGGGCGTATCCAGAATTCCAGACGACAGGATAGATGGTGTTGAAGTGCAGCCGCGCTAGTTGGCTGACAGCAGCTTGCATTTTGTCACGGTCGATGAGGGTACTCGTATCGTTATTCGTCATCCACACGCCGCGAATTTCCTCAAAAGGCTGCTGGGCGATCGCCGGAGGTGAAATACTATTCGGTATTGTTAGGGCTAACAATGTACCTAAAAGTAAGGCGAAATACTTCAGCGATCGCCACCACTCTCTAAGGATTACGTATGATTTCAAATATAATTTCATAAGCTAGAATCGCCAGCTATGCCAAATTTCACTTTTGGTAGTAGTTCTTGTCTCCACCATCATTTATCAGCATCCAACTCACCATCCGTTGTCATACTGAGAACTATTAAGATTGCGTGAAAATTCATCTAAAAAGAGGCGTTTTTTGCTAGCAAATTGTGATAAAATAAGCGCGACAACCGCAATTTAACTAAGTTCTGCCCTTAGTATTTCAGCAAACATATTTTAGTTTTGATTTGATATTAGCTGTAAATTCAACTTGAAGTTCTGCCAAGGTAAAGCATCCGAGTCAACGTATTTCTTCCTCAAGATGTGTCCGCGATCGTTCTGAGGACAGTAGTGTCCAGATTATCATAGTGGATATGTTACTACAGCTATATTTATTCTCGCACCTATGACAGGGGTTACAAAAAAAGACGCGGAGCGGATGCTGGAAAAGCAGATGGAAGCAGAACGGATGCACGATGTTTTGCTACTGCTGCAAAATTTATCTAACGATCAAGAAGCAACTATTAAATTAATCATCGATTGTCTCTATGATGCGGGTGCAGTTAATCTGATCAATCAAAAGATCCAATTTCGTCCGCTGAATCGGATGACAAAATCAGTAGCGCGGATATCCAAACCAGTATTTAGAAACATAGCGTGGTATTGGTTTAGACGAAACTGCCCGCAATTGATTGTTAATTGGTTACTGATTAAGATTACTTTTCAACCTCAGCGAGTTGCAGTGGCGCTGGCTGAAGATCGACCCGAACCTTTAGTAGAGAATGAACCGCGTCCCGTGTCTCAGAACGAACCCCGTTATCTAGAGCGCGATTTAAATCGGGTAGCAACTCTCGATCGCGAAAATCGCCAGTTACGCCATCAAGTGCGGTTGCTAACAGGGGTTTCTGTTTTAGCGATCGCAGCTTTGGGTATTGCCGTGACCATACCCCATCGTACTCTGGAAATTTTCCCTAGCCGAAAGCAACAACCAGGAGCATCTGCTAAAATTAGCAGTTCAACTGGTGTGACTCTTGAACGAGCTTGTTTAACTGGTAGATTAACGAACTGCGATTTCTCCCCGTCGATACAGTTCGCGGGCAAAGTCAGTCCACATTCCCTGTCCCCAATAGCGGAAACAACTAGTTTCCAACAATAAGTTATACAACAAGGCTTCAAGGTAGTCAGGACGCTGAGTTACCGTCGGATCTTGCTGTACTAATGAGTCATATTTAGCATGAAATGCTGCACTGAGTTGATTCATCGGTGCTAAAACATTTTCGTAGCCTTTTACCCAGCTGAGATCGTTCGTCCAAGACGCACCATCCATGTGAAATTGATGGTCAGTTGCTTTTAATTGGGCGATCGCATTTTCTACTGCTTCTGGATTCGCATTATCTGGATCGACTTGCTGCCAAATTTTGTGTTGATTTGCCGCTTGACAAGCTGGATAATCATCGGGATTAGCGCCAGCAGCCTCAATCAATTCTAAATATTCCGTGCCATTTAGTGCTACGATGCCCGCGTCATTATTGCCAGCATCGCGAATTTCATGATACACACGAAATAAATCGCGGGGATATTCATTCATCATCACGCCGCCATTTTCTCCATCAGCAATTTGGGTTACGAGAGAGGGTACAGTTACGTTACCGATTTGTTGCTTCCCTCGCCCTTTAGCTTCAAAATAAGGCTGCATTTGGGCAACTAATTTCGTATCCGAGCCTTGAGTTTTAATTAGTGCTGTAATACTAATCGTTTCACCCACAGAATTACGCGCTACTAAACGGTTAGGAAGATATTTTTGGTCGTGGTGCAACCCCGTACCATCCAAACGTTCCACTGAATGTTCTTGTACCATCAACCAGCGATAACCGCATTCTTTCAAAGCTTTGATGTATTCAAACAAAGTATCTGGGTGGTTGGGTAAGTGCATCTCAGGAGGAGAAAAACCCTTGACGCGCCGCAAAGCATCATAGCCAAAAACCGCCGCAAAATAATGCTGCCAAGCTTGAATGTGCAGCTTGAGATCGGGAATTGGCGTAGAAGGAACGACAGCATGACTCCACATCGTTCCCAGCCATTCTACATAAGGTTGGTATTGGCGATTGCAAGTTATCCGTTTGAGATTGTTCAGGATATCTTCTCGCCCCATTTGCTGCAATCCCCACAACAAATTACCTGAATAGTCCAACATAATTCGAGGATTGCAACCTTCAGCAATTAACTGCGGAATAAACTCTCCCATGCGTCCGTAGCACCAGGCAAAGACTCCGGCGTTGTGGTTATCCCCATCGTGGGGATGTTCAAACATATATTGCAGATTGCTGATGAGTTCGCCATTACCAGCTGCGGGAATTGTCGGTTGGTGCATGTGCAGGGCGCAAGCAAACCCAGCAGTAAGATTTTCTAAACGTAAATTGGTGGTAGGTAGAAATATAGGTTCGTTGTGGTTCGTTACCGATTTAATTTCCGCCTCCCAGCCGCAAATATTTGGCAACCCCGACCTCGATGCTGCTAAAACAGGTAAGTTTGATATAGCTGTTGCCGTCATAGGATTTTCCTTATCAGTTATCAGGGAGCGCACGATCAGGAAGCAGAGGGGAGAAGAGAGAGTCGCGAAGTTGAGGAAGCAAATCAAAATTCACGCATTAATTCCGAATTCCGAATTCCGAATTCTCCCCACACTCTATACCCTACACCCTTCTTTCTTCAACCACGACAAAATTACCAAAGACGAATGACAAATGACCAATGACAAATCAATTTGGCAAGCTGATTTTTATCGTCGCCCGTGGCAAGATGACACCGGACAGGTATTGTGGGAATTGTTAATCTGCGATGCCGAAGGCGGTATGCTCTTCGACCATGCTACGCAAACGCGAAGCGACCATCGCACGGGGAATTTTCGCTACGAAGCCATATGCCCGCAAGCAGCAGCCAATGCATCGTGGTTGGTAGAACAGTTGCAATTAGCTGCATCTAATTCATCCGAATTTTTTTCGACTACGCCAAAGTCAATCTCCCCTAGCCCCCCTTATCAAGGGGGGTTGGGGGGATCGGAATCTGTGACAGGACAGACAGAATTGGCGTTACCAGATATAATCCAAGTCTTTCGCCCGCAATCTCTCAGTTTAATCGCCACCGCAGGGCAAAAACTAGGTATTACTGTAGAACCAACGCGGCGCACTGGGGCATTGAAACAGTGGTTGCGATCGCGCATACCTCAGTATTCTACCACTGGAGCCTACAACCCCCTTGCTGTAGACAAACCACCCCCCGTCCCCCTACCGGAAAATTTGTGGGGCGATCGCTGGCGTTTTGCGAGTCTACCAGCAAGAGATCTCGAAGCTGCATTTAAGGACCGTCCGCTGCCGATCTTAGACATGCCAGAATTTCTACTTCCCCTAAATTTAGGCTTAGCATCGACAATTGCCGTGCCAGGGATAATAATTTATGGAGGAAGGAAGTCCATGCAGTTAGCCCGTTGGTTGCAAGCAGCGCAGCCGATTGCCCTCAACTACGTTCCAGGCGAATTAGCGGGATTAATTTTAGAAGCAGGGTTAGCAGATCGGTGGGTTGTCGCGACTTTTTCCGATAGTGAGGCGATCGCATCTGCTCAAACTTACGCACAGCGCCAGCAACAGAGTCAAGGTTTGCATTTCTTGTTAGTCCAACCCGATGATTCAAGCGTGACCTATACTGGTTTCTGGCTGTTGCGAGATGAGTAGAAAATCTCCACTGTCATACTTAATTCTCGTACATAAGTATGGCAAAACGTAAACGTAGAGCGGATAACGGCAGTATTACAGTTGAGAATTTCAACTTGAGGGCTAGGTTGAGGTGGACTCACGAGGAAAAACAATACTGCCTAGCTCTTGGTATGGACTACACCAAACAAGCTGTAGCAGTGGGAGAATCCATAGGAGCCAGGATAAGGTTGGACATTCTAGCTAATGACTTCGATTACACTCTCAGCAGATACAAAGCATTACTACCTCATAGCAAGCCCGTAGAGCCACAGAAAGTAGTTGAAGATAGGAATACTCTATCTGATGTTTTCAAGCGCTTCATAGCCTTCAAATCCAAGCAATTATACCACCGCAGCGTCAACCAATATCAAACGCTACTGAATAATTTAGACAAGTCAGGTTTGGGAAATGTACTAATTACTAAACTCGACGTTCCTACAGCTAACAAACTTATAGATTACCTAGCGCAAGACATTACACCAGCAACGCTTAGAGCCAGAATTGGTAAGCTGAGAGCTTGTTTGAGTTGGGCTGGAGTTGACGATAGTAAAAACCCCTTCAAAAAGATTGATATTAAATCCCAGTTAAGAAAACCACCTAAACCTTTTACACAACAAGAGATTCGATCGATTCTTGACGTGTTCGACGCTAGATATCCGCATTACTATAACTACGTTTATTTCAGATTTTGTGTTGGAGCTAGGACAGGAGAAATTAACGCTCTAACTTGGAACGACATTGACTGGGAAGATCGCACAATCACTATCAGTAAATCCCTATCAGCCAAGAGAGAAATTAAACCTACTAAAACTGGATGTAACAGGACAATTGTATTGACAGATGACTTGCTTAACTTACTTAAATCAATGTGGAAACGCGGTAAGTTTGCCCCTACCGATTTCATCTTCACCACACCAGCAAGACTAGCAATCATCGACCACAAGTTTGCTAGAGATTATTGGAGACCAGCATTAGCAATAGCAAAGATTCCCTACCGTAGACCTTACAACAGCCGTCACTCATTTGTAAGTCATGCTTTGAGTATTGGTATCCCTCCAACAGATGTTAGTGCCGTAACTGGACATCACCCCGTTACAATGCTTCAGTTTTATTACGGTCACGTTAAGTCTACTCAATTACCTAAATTGTATTAACAAAAGTAATAAACCCTCACAGGATATCATGTGTTATAGATATGTTTTCGTAGAGTTTCGTATTGTTTTTGTGCAAATCTATCTTGAAGTTTGCTATACTACAAGTAGTTGTTAGCAAGAATAACAAGGAATTAAAGGAGATAGAAAAATGTCAGTTAAGAGTGTAAGCATACCGGATGAATTGATAGCTGCTGTGAATAGAAAAGCTGTGGAAGAGAAGCGTAATTTTTCCAGTGTAGTAACAGAAGTGCTGCGAAAAGAGTTTAGTTCAGTTACGTCTGCCAATAAATCTGCATAGCAAAAAGGGGCAGAGTTCTCAGCTCTTGCCCCCACACGTACAAATTACTTGGAGATAAATTCTAGCGATGGATGGATTAGAAAGACAACGGGCATTATTACCTAAAGAGTTACAGGATAGATTCGTCTACTGCCCTGTAACAGATGAAGAATATGCGATCAGACATCTAGCATCTTTGATGGACAGGTCGTGGAAATATCTCAAGCGCCCACTCAGTTATCACAATTTCAAAGCTGACAAGGAAGAAATCGAACGCAGAGAACGGAAACACCACGAAACAATTATGAGCCTATCACCAAAGATTAGGGGGTGGGAGATTATTGGAGGGGAACGTTGGGTTCAGGAAACATTACGTTCAATTAGAGAAGGAACAGGAGGAGGAGTAATACCTAATTAATCGAAATTAATCCTGCCTAAAAATCAAAAGAGAGGGGTGCTGCTAACATCCCTCCCTTATCGAAATTATCTTTTCCGTACCTTTACATTACGAAAGTTAACCAAACATTACGAAACGCCTTCTAAACATCTCGCAATTGCCTTCTAAACATTACGCAACACTTTTGTAACATTACGTAACCGCTATATCTATTATGAACCACCAAGATAAGTCTGTCCACAATTCCGAAACAAATCCTAACAACGTAGAGCCTGAGACAAATACACAACGATACAACCAGCAGCTAGCTGAGCAATTCTTGAAAGCGTTGGATACTGGTAACTTCACATTTCAGTTATTTGATGATGCCGAAGAGAAAAAACTACCACCAGATACTTTTTACGGTTCCTTCGGGAACTTACAAAACAAATTATCCGAGAATAACGCAAAAGGCTACGGTATATTTGTCACAATAAATCGAACCAAAGGTATGAGACGTAGGAAAGAGGATGTGACAGCTATAAGAGCGCTATTCATCGACCTAGATAAAGAGATACCTCAGCAGTGGCATCTAGAACCGTCTATCATCGTGAAAACTAGCGGTAACAAAGGTCATGCCTATTGGCTCTTGGACAAACCCAGCACGGAGTTGGAAAAGTTCAAGACATACCAAAAGCGACTAATCCACTACTACAAATCAGATATAGTAATCCACGACTTGCCTAGAGTGATGAGATTACCTGGTTACTGGCATCTGAAAGGTGAGCCGACAATGGTTTCCCTCTCCAAGTGCGATTCTGGTGTCCGATACACGCTAGACGAAATAGTTGATGGATTGGAGCCACATCCTGACGAGCTGCCACCAACGAAGGTGGAGCGGAGAAAAAAATCACTAGGTGTTAGCTCCATTAGCGACTTGATTGAGAATGTTAGGAATGCAGAACCGAACAAAGAACGCAATGTTACCTTGAACCGATCGTCATTTGCTATTGGGCAACGTATTGCCAGCAACGATGAGCTAGATGAAGACGAGTTGATAGAACAACTTCTGGAAGCTGCGGAAGATGCCGGACTCTCACAATCTGAAGCTATATCCACGATTCACAGCGGTATTAAAGCAGGGAAGCAAAACCCTATCCAAGTTCGCGAGAAGCAGAATTACAAGTCAGTCGTTATTGACTTGCTGCGCGAAGAATATGACCTGCGATGGAATGAGATGAGCTATTGTGTCGAGGAGTTGAGCGGTAAAGATGTTGATGTTGATGTCATGGAGGTGCAGTTAGCTGAGAAAGACATCCTCATCGGAGCCGACACGATAGGGAGACTAATATCGGGAGTTGCCAAACAAAAAAACTACCATCCGGTTCGCAATTATCTAAATAGCCTCGACTCATCGCTAGCCGCAGATGAAGAGTTTTTGAATACCTTCTGGAAAGATTTATTGGGGGTAGAATCGGAACTGGAATGCATCATCATGACAAAAACCCTGGTAGCTGCTGTGAAGCGAGTAATGGAGCCAGGGTGTGAGTTGGATTTCCTCCCGATACTGCACGGGAAGCAGGGAATAGGTAAAACTAAATTCTTCTGTAGGTTGTTCTCGTCAGACTTCTTCAGAACGTGTGTCAGTGATGGTGGAGACGAACGCAAAGAATTGCTGTCAATGTACAAAGCTTGGTGTATTGAGTGGGGTGAATTTGAATATGCTTACGGTAAAAAAGGCAACTCCGCAACAAAGAGTTTCGTAACCAGATGCATTGATGAATTCGTAGAACCCTATGGACGTGGTAGCAAAGCTCACAAGCGCGGCTTCATCTTGGTAGGTACGACCAACGAAGATGAATTCCTAACTGACCCCACTGGTGATCGTAGATACTGGGTAGTCAAGGTGACTAAAAAAGTTAACCTTGCTGAAATAGAGCAGATGAGAGATGTCATCTGGGCAACTACCTTGAAACTTTACAAAGAAGGCTATTCGGTCATGATGACTGACGAGCAAGAAGCTGCCAGAGCGCAGCACACCCAACAGTTCCGACAGGATGCTCACCCCTGGTTAACTCCAATCACCGAATACCTACAAGGAAATTACTGCTCGGAACATGGTGTAAAGTTCAACCCGTGCAAGACAATCACCACCGATTTGCTCTTGACTCATGCTATTGGTAAACCAGTGGAACGACGCACTCGAAAAGACGAAATGGACGTAGCAACCTGCATGAAGCTACTCGGCTACAACCAAGTTAGAACGACGGTGGATAAAGTCAAGTCTAGGAAATGGGTCAGCGAAACTCAAGTACCATACCAACCTGCTCCAAGTGATTTGAAGCATAAGCTGACTTAAAAAACTACGGGGTTGGTCTAAAAGGTAGGTCTCTAGCCCAACCGGGGGGTCTGCTGAAAGTCTCTCCCAGTAAGCTCTCTAAGCCACGAGACCGACCGACCAACCTTTTTCCCAACTTTTGTAGGAGCGAAATGAATTTACACATGATTACCAAATTCCACAACCAGAGAATATGGTAGTCTTTCTCTTCTCTTACTTTTATCTAAATTATCTAAAATAGGTTGGTCAGGTTGGTATTAGAGGTTATAACCATTGATATATATGGATTTTAAGAGACCAACCTGGGTTGGGGTCAAGACTAACCATAGGTCGGTCTGTTTCTAAATTTCTGTAACACAATTTGATACAAAATTAAGAGGTAGTTATGAAATCTGAACCTGAATCTTACGTATTCGATACTAATGTGTTATTTGAAGAATCCAAGAAACCGCCAGTAATGAAACACTGGGAATATCTTCCAAGTTTGAATGTGTTGCGGTATGCAGCCTACTGCAATTATGAGATCGATCTAGATAGGTGTAACGACTGGGTAGAAATCGTCGATTGGATCTTCCACATCCATCAGACTAAAGATTTTAACCCAGAGGTGTTGAGCGAATTTATCGAGTTCTGTCATTGGTATTTTCCAGACCAAATGGAAGACTTCTATGCTTTCCGAAAAAGGCGATGATGTTAGAGATGCTTCCCGACTAGCTTGATTCTTTTTTGCATCATTTGAGCGAAAATGGCTAGTGCGTTAATATATGCTACTCTTGCTTCCGATTGTGTCTGTGTAATCAGCATCATCAACTCTGGAAAATCATCGTTTTGTGCTTGCGCTACTTGGGTGTATGCAAGCGCTTCTTCTGCTTTTTGCTGAATTACCTTACCGCATTGTTCAATCAGTTGACCGTGTGACAATGCTAATTGGTCGCTACGTTCTTGCAATTTTCTACCCCAATGCTTGACTCGGAGTCCATGTTCTTTCAACTTTAGAGCGTGCTGCTCCAGCGTGCGGGTAGAGATTGCAGCTTCGTGCATGACAAATACGATAATGATTTATAGCAGAAGAATACCTAAATCCTGCAACGACTGGCTTCTATCGAAAGTTGGTAGTACGAATGTTGTATTCATCACTACGAGCGCTCTCGTAGATGAAAGCGGCTGAAAGACTAGCCCATGCTATATCTGTGAGATGCAAGCGTAGGATAGGTGAACAGATTGTGGAACTGAAGGAGGATGGTGTGATAACTCAAGGACACAACAAACATGATGTCGATGTTGACGACAACACTAGAGTGAAACTAGAGCAACTAGGTATTACTCGCGACCAGTCATCCAACTATCAAGCGATGGCTGCAATACCTGAAACGACCCACCATAAAGTTTGTATCTGGGGAGTTTCGTCGAGCCTGTGTTTGATGCGTTAGTCGAAGCAAAACCTCCTGTCTTAGGGCTTGACAGGAGGCAGATAGTAAAGATTTATCTACTCAATTAGATTATCGATCGTGCATGGTGATGGTAACTGATCCTACTAAAAATTCTTAATAGAAACCAAGCTAACGACTATATTGATTACTTTCTCAAGAACAAAGATAAATTGTCGTTAGGAACCATAGTTCCTAATGCTAATTCTGAACAAAAACAGTCAGTAACCGTTGATGCTTCGTCTGCTAATGAGAATAAGGAAGAACAGTTTGCGGCAAGTGCAGATAAGGAACCTGAATTACCAAAACAAAGAAACAAAACGGTTCATGAAAGCCTTACAACGTAAGGTTTTTGGAGAAAATGCAACTCTCAACAAGGTCATGCTTATTGACATAAAGCGTGGCGGGAGCGTCAAGCAACTGAGAAATTTACGCAACCAACACCTGTGAAAGTATTGCTGTGTCTGATGTACAATAATCTATATATGACAAGTCCTATATGAACAACGGCACTTATAGCCGATCGTGGTTCTCCTTCCTTTGGTTCGTAAGCTAGTAGAGCAGTCCTTTTCACCTCCCAGGGCTGCTTTTTGTGTGTCTGTATATATGTGTAGTCGAATATATGTAAAATCACCTCGAAATAAGTTAGGATCGTTCATATATGCAGCAATTTGCAAAATAAAGCAGCAATTTGCAAGAGAAATATGAAAAATCTCAATCATTCAGGTTTAACAGATAGGGAGTTAGTAGCGGTAGCAAAGTTTGTACAAGGGGCGACACCTGGAGAGATTTGTGAAGACTTGCAGATACACCCAACAACGTTAATGCGGTGGCGTAATAAGCCTGCATTTATTGAAGCGATGCGTAAGGGGAGAGATTTTGTATGGAGCATGGTTGCTAACCGTTTGGTAGATGAGTGTCTATCGACTACGGCTGTTGTACGGGAAATGAGGGATTTACCTGTCAATGGTTTTGTGGGGGATACAAAAGTAGCTAATGTCAAACTAAGCGCTTCACGGTTGCTGCTAGAGTATGCCGCAAGATCCCAGGATATAGAGAGCCTTAAAAACCGTTTGGAGGTTGTAGAAGCACGATTAGCAAGTGAAGGTGAAGGAAATGACTACAAGATCTAACCTCAACGAACGCCTCAGTCTTATAGAGAAGCAATTAAACAAACGTCCTAAAAAGATTTCTGCTCTAGAACGTGCCGCACTTGTAGCTGAAGCTAGGAAACTACTTGAAGAATCTCGCAGGTTGAGAAACAAGGAATCAAGGGTGGATGAATTTAACCCAACACAATTGGTTAAGAATTGTCATGGTGTCGAAAGTGTACCGGAATCACTCCCTACACCTCAAGAACCTGAATTATCACTAGACGAATTTGCCACATGGATCGGAGATATGCGCGATGAAGATTGAGATCCCACCACTGGAACTAACACCCGCTGTAACTAGCGGATCGCAACTAGATATCACCTTCAATCAACGCTTGCGGCAGGAAGAATTCGCAAAGTGGCAGGAGTCGATTACTAGTCAGTACGAAGTAGCTGAAGGGTGTCGTCCAGCATCAATATTCGACGCTCTGATCGGACGAATTTACGACCCTAGCCTGGTGTTGGTTAACAAAGGTAGAAAAGTAAAACTGGTTCGTGTTGAAGGGCTTAGACAGCTCAAAACAGAGGGTTGGTGCGTCGTTATTTGCAGATTCAATGCATCTAACAGGAGCAACATCCGAGGTTTCTTGAATGGGACGCTAGAGCGTGCAGCTCCGACACCAGAACAACTCGAACAACGACGAGAAGATTACAAAAAATATGTGGCGATGATGCAAAGAAGTACTCCCGCACTTGCAATTTGGGCTTAATTATATGGACGCACAAGAAAAAGAACTACTACAAGAAATGGTGGGTGAGTTGAGAATCCAGCGTTATAAGCGGGATATAGACCAGTTTGCTAAATACCCACGGTTACAGAAACAGTTAGAGCTGGCACTATTAGGTGAGACAGCAGAGATACGAAACAAGAAGTTAGAAGCACTATTGGTTGACTTACCTGAAGGATTAGCGAGTCAAATAAAAAATAGTTTCTTAGATAACTTCCAGGATTACCGCGAGTTTGTGGAGCAGGGGAAGAAAGAACCCCTCTACCCACCTCGCGATGAGTTTCCAATGGGAGTAACGCAAGCTGTAGATAAGCTGCGATTCGAGCTACACGACCAAGTGCGACGCGATGTAGAGGTTGGTTACTCACACCTAATGGCTGAAGCTAAAGCTAAAGATGCGAAGCTGTCGAAAGGGCTTAATGGGCGATCGCAGACTCAACATCAAGCAGCACTAGAAACACAAATGATTCTTGAGGAGCATAAGAGGCTGGAGAGTCCTGCGATTAGGGATAAATTACTCGCCGAGGAACGACGATTACTCGCGGAGTACAAGCAGAACCAACGCAGTAAATCAAACCCATTACTCCTACCTCATAGCAATGGAGCGAGCGGTGATGGAAAGTGAATTCTCTCCCTACATCACCAGCGCAGACAAGCGGCAGTTCCTGCACCTGTCAGCGATCGAATCTCTAATGCGCAGACGCATTCATTTACTGAAGCTGATTGCTATCAAGTACGAGCCACAGTACATCGAAGAGTTGGATCGGATTGCAGCTTTCATAACAAGCTTGCGCGGATACGTTTACACGGAAGATGCCTTCACCAGCCAAAACCTTGATGGTGTTCTCTATCGTGGTGTCACGTTGGAGCAATTCTTCGGTAAATACTTGAAACCAAACAGTGAGGTAAAGCTATGACACCAGAAGAACAATATCAAGCCGATCAAAGCCGCATTCGTCCCTACGAATCTTACCAAGCTATACTTCGCTACTTTGCGATGAATGCTTCCTGTAGACCTTTAGATGTGTGTAAAGGAAAAGTTACTGAAATAGCTGCATACCACCCAGAAACGAAACAGTTCGCTATCTTCCAGCGCCTAGAATTTGAAACAGCTAAGTTGCTAGGTTGGAAAGCACTAAAACATGGTTTAAACTTTGGTGTTCGTAACCTTGACGAGCAATATCTCTATTCCCTGAAGAATGAGGATGTTCCAACTTATCCCTACGTCAAACAACCTGGAGCATCTCCCTACTAAATCTAATGGGTCTTTTTACCAACCAGCGCCTCAATAGGTATCACTGGACTATTGAAAGAGCTTTTACTCAACCAGTGAGAGGAGGGTGCGAAGATTCCTAGTATCGCTAGCGTATCGATCGATGTCAAGTTAAACCTAGACTCTGCTAAACGTCATATAACGGACTTCGGGCATAGTGGTGGTCGTATTGCGGGTGGTAAGTTCGAGCAGGGATTCACCCAACACATGAAGGGAGCGCAGAGCCGGATGAGTTCTGTGGCTAGTAGCGTGTTTACGGGTGTAGCTGCTGGAATGACCACAGCTCTAGTTACCGCTGCTGCTAGTGCGACACAGGCTATCGGACGAATGGCACTAAGTTAAGCTGAAACACTCATGGCTCAAGCAGTTTGCAATTGTCTGCGTAACTCATGTCTGGGATTTTTCATCAAGGGATAAGCTTTGGGACGACGCTTTCTCACTCTGGGTTCAGCCCGACCAGGGCGAGTGGGAACTGATTTGTGAACAATAACCTTGAGTAAAGTTTGATAGATGTGATGGCGTTTTACCCCAGAGATAGCTAACATTTGTGGGATAAAATGATTCAAGTGTTGACGAGTTCCTTGTAATGATAAGCGTACTGGTGGTACACCGTAAGTTGTACTAGCTTGCCACATTAAAGTACGTAGCAGATTGTAAGCAAGTAAATAGACATAAAGCTCTTTGCGGATCATTGGAGGAGTTTTACAGCGTAGAACGTCCATGCCTAAAGTAGACTTGAGATGTTTTAAATTTACTTCAACATCCCATCTCAAGCCATAAAGCCGCACAAGTTCCAAAGTAGGATAAATTTTTGCATCCAATAAAGTTGTGATTAAACTAATTTGTTGAGTCCGAAAACCAGGGATAATAATGTAGTAATAAATCTCTCGGACAACCAGAGTTGAAGGAAGAGCAGCGAATGCATTCTCACTTAATCCTTGTGGGCATTTTCGGGGTTTGTACCAAATCACCAACTTATCGCTTTCTCCAGTAATTCTTCCTCTTTGCATGGATGTTTTTCGGGACTGATGCTTCCGAAAAACTACATCACATTCAAGATTTTTAATCGAAACCAAATCGGCATAAGCACAAAAAGCCCTATCCCCTAAAAGTACATCTAAGGGATTGAGAAATTGGTACAACTGCCTAGCTAATTGGAGATCGTGAGTGTGTAAAACATTGATAGCTATTGCTAGAGCAGCACCTGTAACTAGACTAAACATCACACCAATTTTAGCAATGGGGAACCCACATCCAGGCTTTTGACTTTTTGATTGAGGATAAGCTTTTTGGTTCTCTACAGTGTCAGGCATTGAGACGGTGGAACCGTCTATTACTTTCACATGACGACCACACCACAAATATTCTGTTGTCACTTTCTCTGATAAATCTTGTGCCACTTTCCCGAACAGTTTCTGCAATAATTCTTCCGGTAATCTCGAACGTGCTTGACAGTAAGCACTTGTATCAGTTGAAGGAAGTTCTACTTTTTCATTGACCAAATAAGCAATTATTCTGCTCACAGCGTTATGGCAACTTTTATCAACATCCAAAACTTGAGAGAGAAATGCCCACAAAGTTACAAATGGGTCGAATAATCGACGACGATATTTAATTTGTAGCTCCTCAATGATTCTCTGGATTTCCGACTCTGGTAACAGTTCTTGGAATGGTAGTCCCAAGCTTTGCGTGAATTTATCCTTGAGAATTTTCACTCGATTTGGCACAGTAGTAATAGTCATATTCGCTTCCAATCGTCCATTTCTTTTTTACCGGAGTTGGAAGCTTTTTCTACATTCAGAATAATTTTTTAGCAGATACCTGCATCACCGTTGCGTCAACAATCAAGCTGCTTGTCCAATGCTGCTCTTAATTTCTTAACCCCCACGAGCAAGCCATTTTGCCCAAGTCTCTATCCTTCAAGGATTTCGCCTTATCTTAGTGCCATTCGGCTATCGGACAAGTTGGTGCATCCATCCTTAAAGCTGGAACTAATGCTGAGAAATCCCGCGTCTCTTTTACCACTTTTCTTGGTTCTGCTACCAAAGCAGACGCAGTACTAAGAGATATCACTAAATTTGCAGCCGAAACACCATTCGAGCTACCAGAAGTTGAGAGAGCAGCGCGGCAACTATTAGCATTTGGATTCAATGCGGAACAACTAAAACCCACACTAACTGCTATCGGTGATGTTGCGGCAGGTACGGGAACTGACTTCGGAGAATTAGCTGAGATTATCGGTAAGGCTAAGACTCAAGGGCGCTTGTTTGGTGAGGATATAAATCAACTCACCGGACGCGGTATTCCGATTGTTGCTGAATTAGCTAAGCAGTTTGGTGTTACCGAGGGTGAAGTTAAGAAGCTAGTAGAGAAAGGTCAAGTCGGATTCCCAGAGATTGAAAAAGCTTTCATCTCCATGACTACGACAGGTGGACGCTTTGAAGGGTTGATGTCCAAACTTGCAGCTACTACTGGTGGCAAGTTCACCAACCTCAGCGATCGGATTACACAATCATTCGTAAAGATATTTGAGAGCATTCAACCTGCAATTAACGCAGCTTTGGACGTAGCAGCATCCTTCTTCGACGGCATACAAGTTGATTTCAGGTCGATAAACGATCTTGCTAAAACATTTGCTGGGTGGTTAATAGAACATAAGGACGAAGCTAAAGCAGTTGGTGCTGCTATAGGTACATTCATTACTAATTCTTTCAAGGTAGTAAATCAACTGGTTCAAGACTTTAGCAATTATCTTAAAGAAAATCCTGCGATTTTAAAAGCGATCGGTGTTGTTGTAGATTTAATTGGTAAAGGTTTTAACGTTTGGGGCGATGCGCTAAATAACGTTGTATTTCTAGTAAAACAAGCAGCGGATTGGTTCTCTAAGATTGTTAACTTTATAGATGTTGCTGCAACAAAATTTAAAGAACTAGTCGCTAGCGGTAAAGAGTGGTTGAGGCTCAGCGCACAGAATCTTGGATTAGGTGGTTCTGGAGGTGCAGTAGATGGGGGTAGATTCCATATAGCAGATCCACACGATCCTGATGTGACCTCTCATGCTGATGCTTCTCCACACCACACCTATCAAAGGACGAGTAGGGGTATTGTTAGAGACTTAACGATCAGTCGTGGTGGTAGGACTAATGTTTCAGTACCCAGTCCTATCACGGGAAGAATCAAGTTTGCAGGTAATCGAGGCGATTACGGTAATGCCGTTATTCTGGAGACGAATGACGGACAAGAAATTGTTCTAGGTCATTTTGCAAGTATCGGTGTAAAAACTGGGCAGATGGTTACTCGCGGTCAAGGGTTGGGTATCCAGGGTAGTACAGGTAACTCAAACGGTGTCCACGTTCACATCGAAGCACCTGCGCACGTCTTAGATGCTTATTACGAATCGCTGCGTACGGGTAAATGGGGATTGGGTGGAGCTGGTGGTGCAAAGAACCCTGAATTAGCTAAATTGTTAGGACTGGATAAACTTAGAGCTGGAAATCAATTTACACAACAGTACAATGCTGCTCGTAATGCTAATTCAGCTTCAGGATTCCAAAATTTTCTAGCTACTGTCCGACAGAGAAACAATTTCATGTCTGGCTACCAATCTGCTGCTCAAGCTAACTACAGATCTCCTTACGATGCGATCAATAAATCCGTAGAGTCAAATCAAAAACGTATCGAAGGTTATCGTCGTCTTAACGATCTACTGCAACAGAATTACGAAAAGACACATCAACTAGAGATTCAAATCAGAGATGGAATTGGTGGTGCGTTCACAGATGCCATTAGCGGCTTCATCAGCGGTACTAAATCCTTGGGTGATGTAGCACTCGACTTGCTCGACAACCTAGCCTCTAAGCTTCTGGATTTGGGATTAAACAGCATCCTTGGTAATGCATCTAGCGGTACTGGGATCTTTGGATCGTTACTAGGAGGATTGTTTGGTGGACGTACGCCTAACTTTGGTTTAAGCACTGCGGCGTTACCCATTCCCCACTTTGCTACTGGTGGAATGATGCAACATGACGGACTAGCATATCTGCACGCTGGTGAGAAGGTTCTAACACCCCAACAACAAGGAGCGGGTATAAGTACAACAGTGAATGTCTATAACTATGGTGATAGTCCTAACATGACTCGCGATCAAGCCGATCGTTTCCAAAGAAGTATGGACGAGCGTATTAAGAATGTCGTCACAAGTCAGCTCATTCGTCACAAACGTACTGGTAGTTTGTAGAAGCTGAGCCAAGGTCTAAAGCCTTATCCTGCTTAGGTTGTGAGTGAGGCGAAGTTGACTTCGTGTCTGCTTTGTTCTTTGAATTTGGATTAACACCAGTCTTAAACTCTTTGAGGTAATTGTGCTGATGCAGCGATTGCGACTGAAGATGAGAGAGTAAAGACCTGATTCGTTAATAAATACGGTATTACTAGGTAATTGTACTCCCGTTGAATTGACGGGTACGTTTATCATCATTATCCTGCTTTGGTTCTGGCTGTTTTGCAACCGTGGTTGCGGATTGTTTCTAGAAATTAGTTAAACTTTTACCGCTTGCTTGTTGATCGAGAAACCACTCCATTGCTTGTGGGTAGTAAAGTCTCAAGTAGTGGTATACGAGAAAACATACCTTCACTTTTTCACGATCGTCAGTACTAACCGATTCCAACATTCGCCAGAAACCTTTAGAATCCTGCTTCACTGCTAACTGTGCCATAGCGTCAATACTCTTCCCGTGCTTTTCGATCGTGAACTTTCTATTCTGTGGGTGTGGGAACATGCCGAGAACGGTTAGAGGATTGTCGAATAACGCTCGAAGTACTTCTTTGTTAACTTTCCTTAACATTGTTTTAATTCCTTTGGTTATTGTGTCGGGCGCTCGAACTGAGGGACATGCGCTCAACCGGGACGCACCGCATTCGTTCAACTTTCTAGACGTTTGAGTTGTGTGGCAACATTAATTACCTGCGAACTACACTTAATGTCGTGATCGTTACTTCAATAGATTGTTTAATTCTCTAGGGTCTGCGGTAACTTTTGGAGTTGCTACGAAGAGTTGGGAATATCCTTTTCCCTCGACGTACATATAGGTGTCTGGATCTCCCCAGCAAAGACTTAGAGTGACTTCAACATGATGGGAACTGATACCCGTATTTACGAACTTTTTAACTCCATCTACATCAAAAACAGTAAAGATTTTATAGTCGGGGTTATCTTCGTCACCTGGTTCGTACTTCTTGCTGTGCAATACTTCATGCTCAGACACAAAGACGTAAGCCCATTCTGCTGCACTTGCTAGGTTGAGGATCTCTTCTGTTGTCGTCTCTGTATCGCTTTCCTCCCCTTTCCACAGTTCCATGCCTTGCGTAACCTCAAGAAACCAACTGACGACAGATTCTTTTGCTTCCATCAATATTTCCTTGTCGCCATCCAACGTTATTAACTGACTGTTAACGTCTGGATAAATCAGTTCTTTGTTTCTGAAACATACTTTGCGCGGGACAATACCGCTTATTTTGAAGAATGCCTGAAATGCTTGTATGCCAGCCCTTACACGTTGGTATTCCCCGAGATAAGGATCGTCCAGTAGCCTTTGGATAAAATTACCATCTATTCCACTCTTCTTACCTCTGGAACGTTGCTTCACGCTTCTCGCGCACGCCTTGTCTAACAACTCTGCTAGGTCTTCGGCTGTAATTAATTGCGTCATGGGTATTACTCCTGATTTGGTTGTTTGTTGTGGTATCCCACATTGGGGTTAGAACGGCATACATGTCTCGGTAGTACGCAGCGATCCTTCTATCGATCGAATCTGCAAGTGCTGGTGGTGTAGGTGCTGCTATGGTCACCGTTAGTGCAGTCAGTAAGGCTGTAATGGTTTTCATATTTCAACCCCCATACCTGTGTAGAATTACGTCGATCGCTTGCTGGTGCGTGTCCCACAAGTCTCTACCTGGGTAATACAGCATACTTACCAACCCCTCACACTCTGCGATCGCCTTCAAGTGCATGGACTTGGGAATGTGGTTTCTAGCTACCAGATCGACACCACTCACAACATCCCACTGCTGCTTGATACGAGAGGCAGGAAACCCGAATAAACCGTAGTAAACTATATCCGTCCATTTACCGTAGTCAGTAGGTTTTGCACCAGCTTTTTGAAGGGTGTCAGTGTACTTCTTCCGAGCGGAGATACCCGCAACTCTAGCTTGTAACCATTCAGTTAATGCGCGATCGTCTGATTTGTTGTAGGTTCCTTTCAGGTTGGCATAAGCTTCGGCATAGAAACCTTTGACTGCAAACCATCTGACAAACTGAGCTAGTTTCTCTTTAGTTGCTTTTCCCAACCTCCCAGGGTGTACCAGTAGATCGGTGGCGATGTCCATCCAGTTTGATGCTTCCACGACTACATAATCTTGTCCGTCTGTGCCTGAGATTCGTATCACCTCAAAAGCATTACCGGATGGTAGTTTCAGGAGTTGCAAGCCTCTTAGCGTATCACCCTCATCCACTAACCATCTAGATAGGTTTGGCTCGTTTATCCCCATGTATTTCTCAGCCATGCGGAAACCTAAACCGACACTTGGCTTACCTTTTCCTAATCCATCAGGGTCAATGACGATGACTTCAAAATCCCGAGTTTCGTAACTCATGCTGATTCTGTCCCCTCTTCTAACTTCTCGTTGCTCTGATCTTTTCTTAGTCTTGGTAAGCATGTTATCCTCCAATTATCTAGTTGATCTTTAAGCTGCTTCCGTTGTGTAGGCTGCTCCTGGGTGTGAGAGACTCAAGAGCAGCTTTTTGGTTTTATCAGTAAGTTTCGATAACAATACGCCGCAGTCGCGAACGCATCTTCAGAAGATCTCGTTTCATATTCACTAGCTCCAGCAAATGCCCTTCGCTGTGTTCGTCTCCCTCAGCCAAGAAACGCCTAGCTACATCAACTTCCACGCTCGATATGTGTTTGTAAAGTTGAAAGGTAGCTCCGCCTTTATGTTGAGTGGTAGATGGGTTCTTGACTTCGGATCTAGGATTTTCCTCATTTCGTATTTCTTTTTCGATCTCTCTAAAGTTAGCGAATGGATTAATTCCACCAGCGGTGAATGTTCTTTTCTTCTGTGCCGATAAACCGTTAGATTCTAGTTCGGTTGTCATATCTAGCTCCTTAGCATTTTTATGTGGGTTAAATGTCGCGTGACTTGTTTTGGTAATGTTTGTTCAGATACTCTACGAGTGCCGCACGTACCACATCGGATAGCGCCAGGGAATGCAACTCGCAGTAATCCTCAGCTTTGTCCAAAGTGTCAGTAGGAATTCCTACCGTCTTTTGAACTAATCTCAACCGTCTCATAAAACACCTCATTCAATGTCGGTAAGTACATACTACATGTGACTTACATATAGTGGTAAAGATTGAAAAAATAGGAAATATGCGCTACCCCTAGTTAAAAAGGAGCATCTTGGACTTCCCAGAAGTTAACGATTGTGTAATCCTGGGGTGGAAACACTAAATAGATCACCTGAGCAGCTTCTAGTAGAGCCTTGCAGGTGTTCGTAGCTTGACATAGGCAATCTACATAGTGCATCCGGTTAGAGTCGTTTGAAAGCACCACCAAGATGAGGTGCAGCCCTATTTCCGTGTCACTGGGGTCTACGCTGAGATAGGTGATTTCATCAGAGATTTGGAAAGTATCTTGTACTTCTGGTTCGTAGGTGTATTCTGTGGCAGGTGCGCCGAATGCATCTATCGTTTGAAGTGGTAACATGATTGGTACATCCTTTTGTTGGGTGTTAAGGGCGGTTGCTTTCTTTTCCAGGGACGGCAGCCGCTCTTTGCTTTACTCTTCTAATATAACTCAAGTGATTAAAAGTAGCAACACTTTTAAGTAAACTTATGCAAAGTGTTGTATTTGTGTTAAATTAGAAGTATAGTAAAGTAAATTGAGGTTTACTTAAGTATGGCAGTGGCAACAGATAAAAGCAGGGTGACAATATATATCCCCGACCACCTAAAGCAGTATTTAGAGGCGTGGGCTAAAGAGGATGGTAGGAGTGTAAGCAATCTAGTTGAGCGATTGTTAACGCAAGCTGTGAAGGAAAAGGAAGGTGCGAAATGATTACCACAGTTGCAGTAGAGCCAGAATTTGGCACAGTTGAATGGATTACGTATAAAGTACGCCGCGCAGAAGCAGATTTGTATGACGTTGCGTTGTTCCTGTGGAGAGAATCCCTGGCGCACGGTTTTAGCTTCAGTAAAATGGTCGAGCAGTATCGTCAACAGGGCGCTGATATCCCTTGCTCCAACAGAACGCTTTCTCGTTATCTAGAAGCGCTCCCAGATTATCAGCAACACCAAGAGCATAAGCGCCTAAATCCCAGTCCAGGCGCACTGCGTAAGCGAAAACATGACGAGAAAAACCGTTACTCTTGTCACGATGTCAAAAGTAACGATGAGTCATTCATTGATGTCGAGGCTGTCGAGATTCAGGATAGAGAATTCACTATACACCCAATAATCATAGAACCACAGCCTAGCAGTGAAAGTGCATTAGCGATGGTGCGTCCTGCTATTGATTTCTCCTACTTTAGTTGCGACATTCAAGAACACACAAAAACTCTAATCCGTATCAGACAACTTGAAGAAGAGTTTGATTATCTTGGTAAGAAGAAATATGTGTTAGGCACTGGCGAGTGGTGGCAGATACTTAAGGTCAATAGGAGTGCTACAAAGGTTGAGGTAGTTGATAGATACCGCGAGTTACTCCGCTTCTGGCATCCCGACATCAACAAGTCTTCAGAAGCAGAAGAGAACACTAAACTCATAAATTCTGCATGGAGTAGTTTTGAAAAAGAGATGAATGTAGAATGCGACAAGCCTAATCCAAGGAGCGTAATAAATGACTTAGACACTCTTCAAAAGAAAGTTGCTATAAACATCCAAGAATTGAACGATAGAGTGACTAAGACTTATGCTGATATGTACGCAGTACAGGAAGAAAATAAAAGGCTTCATGACGAAAATGAGAAGCTGAAATGTCGGATTCATGAATTAGAGAATGAAGATTCAGAGGAGCTACTACAGATGTCCCCTGAAGTAGCACTCGTCAATCTAACTGGTGGAAGAGAAAATCTTACCAAGTTTGCACAGCATTGGCTCCAAACTTACATCACGGACATGTACGGTGGGACAGGAGGTTTCATTGTTTTTAAAATTGGTTTTGGTGGGTTATTAGAAACCTCAGTTGAATATTGGAAAACGAAAAGGTCACAAGAGCTGACTGAAGGATGGATAAGTAGCTGCGGTCTTTGGGGTGAAAATGAATGGGTGGGCTGGGATTATGATGAGGATTATGACGATGATGAGGATTACGACCAAGAAAACGAACAAGTTCAGTCAAGCTCAAATGCGCAAATTACTGAAGCAGAAATCCAACAAGAGCCGCCAATAGAAGTTCAAATAATCCCGACTGAGGTTATTACTGAAACACCAACAGGGTTGAATGGAGTCGAACTTCGTAAGGAGCTACAGCGTCGTTTTGGCGAGGATAGGGTCAAAGAGCAATACGTAATTAACTGTTGTCGGAAAACTAAAAAGGAAGGTTATTTGATAAAAAAAGTATTTGAAGATTTCGGTATCAAGCTGGAGATAGCAGGCAAAACCAAACTAGGCAATCTCTATCGTATAGTTGACGAAGCTGCATAGATAGCAAAAAAGCAGAGGTTGCGTGTCCTGCCAAGACTGCCCCTGCTCTTGAGTGTGTGAAATATATACCAAAAACCAATCTAACATACCAAATCAAAAATCAACATCGGTAAAACTACTCTCCAAAGAGGTGTACGCGGGAGAACGACTTTACCAAGAAACGATGAAGGAGACATGTATAGCACCTAGAACAAGTCCGAACAGTTACCCTCTCCAGATGTATTGAGGAAAATCTGTGACAGCTATGAAATACAACCCAATGAAATTTTGCAGTGGGTGAAAAATATAGATGCTCCCATACCATGATTCTCCACCTTGTTTGTCAAGATTTGCTACAGAATATCTACTTTTGCAGCACCCTAGACCATACTTAGCACCATACAAAAAACAAGGCAGTGGATTCTACTCTAATCTTGAAAACCTTGCCCAAACTTACGCACAGCGCCAGCAACAGAGTCAAGGTTTGCATTTCTTGTTAGTCCAACCCGATGATTCAGGCATGACCTATACTGGTTTCTGGCTGTTACGAGATGAGTAGAAAATACTTCTAGCGTACTTATAGGGGTTTTCAATTGGGTAAACACACCATCTGTAGGGGCGCACAGCCGTGCGCCCCTACAAATGTTACTGAAATTTTCCTCACAACTTCCTCAAACTGTTTCTATATAACCCATAACTGTAGAGCAAGTAGATAGAGTCAATGGCTTTTCCAAGGCTTATCGAGTTTCTATTGACTCAACCTAAATATGAGAGGAATTGAGTCTATGTTGCAATCAACAGCGAAGCGGCAACAGTTACAGAGTTCTAAAGAACAAGCCTTTGTGCTATGGTTTGAGGAAGTTGGCATTGCAGATATCCCTTTAGTAGGTGGTAAAAACGCCTCTTTAGGTGAAATGATTCAACAACTGACACCCAAAGGCATAAACGTACCTATGGGTTTCGCCACAACAGCTCATGCTTATCGCTACTTTATCGAGCAAGCAGGCTTACAAGAGCAGTTGCGATCGCTATTTGCCGATCTAGATGTGGAAGATGTAAATAATCTGCGGCAACGAGGTAAGCAAGCTCGTGCTTTAATTCTCAATACGCCGTTTCCGTCAGAATTAGCCAGCGCGATCGCGGATGCTTATTTGCAATTGTGTCAAAAATATGGCGACACGTCAGCGAGTTTGTGCGATCGCCTCGCGCCAGAATATCGCGAATCGTGCCAGCGTTCTAGTGGTGAGACTGATGTAGCAGTTAGATCTAGCGCTACAGCCGAAGATTTACCGGATGCAAGTTTTGCCGGACAGCAGGAAACATACCTCAACGTCCACGGCGTACAAGCAGTACTAGAAGCTTGTCATAAATGTTTTGCTTCTCTGTTTACCGACCGTGCTATTTCCTATCGCACGATTAAAGGCTTCGACCATTTTAATATTGCCTTGTCAGTGGGCGTGCAAAAGATGGTACGTTCTGACTTAGCGGCTTCTGGCGTGATGTTTTCCATCGATACGGAAACGGGGTTTAAAAATGCTGCCCTGATTACCGCTGCTTATGGTTTAGGGGAAAACGTCGTCCAAGGTGCAGTTAACCCCGACGAATATTTTGTCTTTAAGCCAACACTGCAACAAGGTTTTCGCCCCATTTTAGAAAAACGCTTGGGCAGTAAAGAAATTAAAATGGTCTACGATGTCGGTGGTAGCAAGCTGACAAAAAACGTCACCGTACCGGAATCAGAACGAGTCAAATATGCTCTCACGGATGATGAAGTTCTGATTTTAGCTCAATGGACTTGTATCATTGAAGACCATTATTCGGCAGTACGCGGCGTTTATACCCCGATGGATATTGAGTGGGCAAAGGATGGCTTAACGGGAGAATTATTCATCGTCCAAGCCCGTCCCGAAACCGTACAATCGCAAAAATCTACCAATACTATCAAGAGCTATCAACTCGTAGGGGCACATAGCAATGCGCCCGTACTGGCAAGAGGTCGTGCAGTCGGAGAGGCGATCGGTACTGGTAAAGCGCGGGTGATTTTGGATGTCCACAAACTCGACACTTTTCAACCAGGGGAAGTTTTGGTGACATATAAGACCGATCCCGACTGGGAACCGATTATGAAAAAAGCCAGCGCGATCGTGACTAATCAAGGTGGAAGGACGTGTCACGCGGCAATTATCGCGCGAGAAATGGGAATTCCCGCGATTGTGGGAACTGGTAATGCGATCGCCCAATTAAAAACAGGTCAGGAAGTGACGATTTCCTGCGCGGAAGGGGAAGAAGGACGGGTGTACGAGGGGATTTTGCCATATGAGGTGAAGGAGGTGGCGTTAGAAAACCTACCGCGGACGCGCACCCAGATCTTGATGAATGTGGGCAATCCCTCGGAAGCATTTAGTCTAGCAGCCATACCAAATGATGGTGTGGGTTTGGCACGATTGGAATTTATCATCGCCAATCATATTAAGGTGCATCCCTTGGCTTTGATACATTTCGACAAATTAGAAGACGAGGATGCTAAAAATCAAATTGCCTTGCTGACACAGCTATATGAAGATAAACCATCATACTTCGTCGATCGGCTAGCTCAGGGGATAGCGACGATCGCGGCTGCTTTTTATCCCAAATCTGTAGTCGTGCGTCTGTCTGACTTCAAGAGCAACGAGTATGCTAACCTTCTCGGTGGGAAGCAATTTGAGCCAGATGAAGAAAACCCGATGATTGGCTGGCGTGGTGCGTCTCGATACTACGACGAGAAATATCGTGAAGGTTTCGCCCTAGAGTGTCAAGCCTTGAAACGGGTACGGGATGAGATGGGTTTAACCAACGTCATTCCAATGGTTCCCTTCTGTCGCACGCCTGCTGAAGGACGCAAGGTGATGGCAGAAATGGAAAAATATGGTTTAAAACGGGGCGAAAATGGGTTGCAAGTCTACGTCATGTGCGAGATTCCCAACAACGTCATCTTGGCGAAACAATTTAGCGAAGTGTTTGATGGATTCTCAATTGGTTCCAATGACTTGACGCAACTGACTTTGGGACTCGATCGCGATTCTGGTTTAGTCGCGCACCTATTCGACGAACGCAATGAAGGCGTGAAAGAGATGGTACAAATGGCGATCGCTAAAGCTAAAGAAAACCAGCGCAAGATTGGGATTTGCGGTCAAGCACCCAGCGATTACCCAGAATTTGCCCGTTTCTTGGTCGAACAAGGAATTGACTCCATCAGTCTCAATCCAGATTCAGTTTTGAAAACTTTATTGGAAGTTGCTGCTGTTGAGGGTGTAGTTACACATTGACGTTTTTGTCAAGATGCAAATCGCGTCTTGACAAAAAATTTGACTGAACTGCGACGAGCGATGAAACAAGAGATGAACGCGAGCCACCAAGAGCAACTGCTCGACTTCTTACAAGAAAAATTGGCAATTTCACCCAAGGCGATCGCGATGGTATTGCGGCTGAACGAGCAGAATCCCGGTCCCTTACCCATGCTGCTGTGGCAGTACGGTCTAATTTCTCTGGAGCAGTTAGAGCAGATTTTTGACTGGATGGCAAGCTAAATTGAGCTGCGAGCAACAAAAATATGCATTCTCATCCCCCAGCAAAAGTGCAAGATCGAGCTACCGTCACGACTCATCCCAGTGGTGATAAGCGTTTTAAGCTTCTAGATGTCACGATTAAGCGACATCAGGCTCGACAAGATGCACTGATCGAGATCTTACACAAAGCACAGGAGCTTTTCGGTTATCTGGAAGATGACGTTCTGCTGTACGTTAGTCGCAGCTTGAAATTGCCTCCCAGTCGCGTTTATGGGGTGGCAACTTTCTATCACTTGTTTTCTCTTGCACCCCAAGGAGTTCACACTTGTACGGTTTGTACTGGAACTGCTTGTTATGTTAAGGGTGCAGCACAAATCTTGGCAGCAGTCGAGCAGAACGTTAAGATTCGTGCTGGTGAGACGACGGCAGATAAACAACTTTCTTTACTGACAGCCCGTTGTCTGGGTGCGTGTGGTATCGCTCCTGCAGTTGTATTTGACGGGACTGTGTGCGGGCATCAAACGGCAGAGTCAACTTGCGATCGCCTGAAAGAATGGCTGGAAGGCAGGTAGATTTCGCGCCAGCCGAGCGCATCCTCACAAGTTTCTCATACTTCTTTTCTAACTTCAGAGTGGAGTCGAAATCGGTCGTGGCGAGGAGGCAGCTAAAAAATGGATTTAACCCAATTACAGGAGATTGCCCAACACGAACGCGCCGCTCAAAAACCGATACAGATTCGTTGTTGCGTAGCTGCGGGGTGTCTATCTGCTGATTCCCTAGCTGTGAAACAAAGGCTTGAACGAGTAGTGGCAGAGACGGGTTTAGGGGATAAAGTGCAGGTTTGTGGTGTTGGTTGTATGCGCTTGTGCAGTCAAGGACCGTTAGTACAGGTCGCAGAAAGCACGCTTTACGAAAAAGTCACTCCTAAAGATGCACCCGCGATCGTTGCCACGATAGATACAGATGGAGAGATGTTTCATGAAACGTCTCTCCATGAAACGTCTCTACAACGTGGCGATTTGACCCAGCCGTTTTTTACTCAACAAATGCCAATTGTTTTAGAAAATAGCGGTAAGGTCGATCCAGAACGGATTGAATCTTATATTGCGGCAGAAGGGTATCGGGGGCTTTACCACGTTTTGCACGAGATGCAGCCGAACGAGGTGGTAGAGGCGATCGCCCAAAGTGGTTTGCGGGGACGTGGTGGTGCTGGTTATCCCACGGGTTTGAAATGGGCAACGGTAGCTAAGGCAAAGGGAGAACGCAAGTATGTTATCTGCAACGCTGATGAGGGCGATCCTGGCGCATTTATGGATCGCAGCGTCTTGGAAAGCGACCCGCATCGGGTGCTGGAAGGAATGGCGATCGCGGCGTATGCGATCGGGGCAAACCAAGGCTACATCTACGTTCGAGCTGAATATCCTACTGCCATTAGCCGCCTCCAAATTGCCATTCGTCAAGCCCAACGCCTCGGTTTGTTAGGCAGTCAAATCTTTGATTCACCTTTTGATTTCAAAATTGATATTCGCATTGGTGCGGGTGCTTATGTCTGTGGCGAAGAAACCGCATTAATGGCATCGATCGAAGGCAAGCGGGGTTTACCCAGTCCTCGTCCGCCTTATCCAGCTGAATCTGGTTTGTGGAAAAATCCGACTCTAATTAACAACGTCGAAACTTTTGCTAATATCGCGCCGATTATTCGTAAAGGTGCTGACTGGTTTGCCAGTATTGGTACAGCAAAAAGTAAAGGTACAAAGGTCTTCGCTTTAGCAGGCAAAATTCGCAATACGGGTTTGATTGAAGTCCCGATGGGAACGACTTTACAACAAATCGTCGAGCAAATGGGCGGCGGCGTACCCGGTGGCGGGGTGGCTAAAGCCGTGCAAACTGGTGGACCTTCAGGCGGGTGCATCCCAGCTTCAGCTTTTGATACGCCTGTAGACTACGAATCGCTGGCTCAACTTGGTTCGATGATGGGTTCTGGTGGCATGATTGTCATGGATGAATCGACCAACATGGTAGATGTTGCCCGCTTTTTTATGGAATTTTGCATGGATGAGTCTTGCGGTAAATGTATTCCTTGTCGTGTCGGGACTGTACAGTTACATCGTTTATTAACCAAGATTCGGCAAGGTGAGGCATCATTAACCGATTTGGAACTGTTGGAAGAACTGTGTGACATGGTGAAAAATACCAGTTTGTGCGGTCTGGGTCAATCTGCACCTAATCCAGTACTTAGCACTTTGCGTTATTTCCGAGATGAGTATTTGACTTTGGTTGATGGCAGCGCCAGTAGATACTGCGATTTAAAGGCAAGGTAGAACAATAGCAATGGCAGTCAAAACTTTAACAATTAACGACCAACTCATCAGCGCCCTTGAGGAGCAAACCATATTGGAGGCAGCAAGGGATGCGGGAATTCATATTCCGACACTTTGCTATTTAGAAGGAGTTTCAGAGGTTGGTGCTTGTCGGCTTTGCTTGGTAGAAATTGCTGGCAGTCATAAACTGCAACCCGCTTGTGTAGCGAAAGTTGCGGAGGGGATGGAAGTGAAAACTCATACCCCAAGGTTGCAGAATTATCGTCGCACGATTGTCGAAATGTTGTTTGCAGAAGGCAATCATATTTGCTCGGTTTGCGTGGCGAATGGTAACTGTGAATTGCAAGACTTGGCGATTGAAATGGGTATGGAACACGTCCGATTAGAATATCATTTTCCCGATCGCCAAGTTGATGTGTCTCACGATCGCTATGGCATTGACCATAACCGTTGCGTTCTCTGCACTCGTTGTATTCGAGTCTGCGATGAAATCGAAGGGGCGCATACTTGGGATATGGCAGGTAGAGGCACAAACTCGCACGTCATTACCGATTTGAGTCAACCTTGGGGAACGTCACAAACTTGTACTTCCTGCGGTAAGTGTGTGAATGCTTGTCCCACAGGGGCGCTTTTCTACCAAGGTTCGAGTGTAGGGGAAATGAAACGCGATCGCGCCAAATTGGAATTTCTGGTGACAGCACGGGAGAAACAGCAATGGCAGATTTAGCGGGGGGTGATTCTTGTCAAGGTTCAAGCCAGTTCTCTTGTTGCAAGCCTGAAATATTGATAAAGTGGCGCGTGTTATCGGTTACAAGAATATCTTGTCGAGAACGGGCGATCGCAGCAATTATTGCATCTATTTCTCCTGTTGGTATACCAATTGTTCTTAACTCAGCTTGAATCTTGCCAAATTCTTCAGCTGCACTCCGGTCAAACTCAATAACTGGCATCAAGTTCAGAAATTGCTCTAGTATAGTTAAGTTTTGCTGTACCCGTTGAGAACAGTAGACTCCTTTATACAATTCAGCTACTACAATTGTGGGAAGATAGCAAAGACTTGCTTTGGCATTAAATTGTTTGATAGCAAAAATATTGTGTTTGAGTAAAGCTACACAAATATTTGTATCTAACAAATACACAAATTTTTTCCTTACTCATCAAGGGTTTCTATTGCTCTACCCCGCTCGGCATGACGCTGTGTGTCAATCTCAGAAAATATCGTATCGAGATCGGGTTGATTTTTCCATGCTCCAAATATTTGGTTGAGTCTAGTTAGTCTTTCCTGTTCGCTTAAAGGCTGCTCGATCTCAACTTCCATGTGAACTTCCGTGCCATCAGGAATGTTTATCTCTTCTAATAATTCAATGTTTTTACCACGCTTTGTACCTTTAACTTTCATCGCGAGCTGTTCCAGATATTAACAACGAGTTATACCCCCACTATACCTAAGTGTTAGAGTGGAGTATTCCGGTTGCCAGGAAGGCAAGAAGGAGAGTTAGCAGCCGTTTTGAAAAGACTCACATGGCGATTGGGTGCAGTTGAAGCAAAGGTGCGATCGCGCCTTCAGCAGCTTGCTAGCACCCAGTTAGAAGAATTAGCAAATTTAACTTTTAGAGTTGTAAATTTAATTTTGGCAATTCGCGATCGCCCTACCTTCAATCAAATTCAAGTCACCGTAGTTTTACTTAAATTTTTAAATTTATAAAAACTAATATCCTCGTAGTACTGCTGTGGTTGCTAACAATTTAACCTGATAAAACTGTAAGGGAATAATCTAACTATAACAATGGCGTTTATTGCCACTTGTTATAAATTGATTGTTTCTATTTTTATGGTAAAAATATGCGATTTATGTAAATTTCACTTTTAATTGAGAACGATAATTGAGTTTTATTCCTAAATTTTATCTCTCATAGCAGCATTTTCAAAGAACTAGTAGGGAAGCAAGAATGTCAACTCGCAAGCGCCACAGAGCTAAACAGAATATATTTAGACAAATCTGGAAGCTAACTAGTGCCATTCCCAAATGGTTAATTAGTTGGTTTCTACGTACTTTATTAGTAATTGGTAGAAAACCTCGCTTTGCTAAATCTGGCTTTGTATTACCTACTACAGCATTATTATTAATAATTCTTGCTTTAGTAGTTGGCAGTTTAATATTTCGCAGTTTTAGCCGGACAAATCAAGTTCTAGCTGCACGCGAACAAAAAGTAATTTACAACGCTGCTACGCCTGCTATTGACCGAGCTAAAGCAAAATTGGAGTACCTCTTCAAGCAGGACGATCGCTTGCCTGGTGGAGTACCCTCAAGTGCTGTGCTGTCCAGCATGATGCTTAATGATGGTCTTAATGGTGTGGCTGCGAATTCTACTAAACACCCATATACATTTCCTGATGAGAAACGCCTTGACATAGATCATGATGGCAAGCTGGACAATATTTGGGCTTTTCCGGTTGATAGCAGTGGAAGCAAAATCGGAGACACCACAACTGTTTACTCTATTCTGTCAGCAACTGAAAGTGGCACGGGAACTAGTGCTGTAACTATTGACAAAAGTACAGATGCACAAAAAGCTGCTACACTTGTTGTCCGCAATGCTCCACTTAGCAGCTTTCAAAATAGCTTATCTGGCTGTAAGACAGATAGTAGAACGCCCGAAAATGGTTGGTATCAACTCAACAGTGCTACTTTGCGTAAAAATTTTCAGGTTGATGCCTTTGTCATTAATAACAAGACATCAGCTAAAACTGTTACTACTCTTGAGCTACAACAAGATAGACAAGTTGACAAGGGTAACAAATGGGGAGTTTGGTTCCGTAACGATTTAGAAATTTTTCCTTATCCCACCTTTAATTTTAATGGAGCTATGCATACAGAGGGCAACCTCATTGTTGGCGGAGATGACAACAAAGTTATTGGTTACATGATCAGTTCCCACAACTCTTGCTTATATAATCAGGATGCTTCTAAAATTACTGTTGCTAAACAAGCAAACTTTCAGGGAGAAATTATCTCTGGGAATGTAAGAGATGACCAGTTTAAGAACGAATCGTATTTTCATTTATTTAATGGCTTGGGTAATGCACCAACCCGCAATGAAAACATTAATAAGCTAAACAAAGATACAGACTCCATAACACCTAATGATGATAATCTAGTTTCAAAAATCGCCCTCGATCCAGTAGCTCTTTTCACTAGAAATGAATCTAAACATCGAGACAGTAGCGGATGGTCAAGAGATGGCGATTGGGAAAATAGGGAATTAGTCAAGAGACGGCGTATTTTCAATGACATATCGCCTCAACCCTATGTTGATGATACTTATCGAGCTGATAACCGCTATGGACCAAAACCCAAATATAGTGAGTTATTAGAAATACCAAGTGGAAAAAAAGTCGGAGACGAAATCACTAGTGTAACAGAACTTACGGAAAACGCTCCCCCCAGCGGTTCAGATAAATTTGGATTTGACGGTTACTGGGAGCGCAGAGCGCGTGCAAATGGTTTGCGCCTCATAGTAGGAGAGAGGCTAGATTTGGGTAATACTTATGGCTGGGAAGGGACAAACGATCCTCTTTATCCTCCCTCTAGTACAGCGATTACTCATGAAACTCGTCAGCGGAGAACATTACGAGACAACTTAGCAGCAGTTCAAGCTACGGCTGTCTATCACTATGAAAACGGTAATAGTGGGTATTTTCCTGTTGCTTGTTTGGCAACTACCGCTCATCCAGGAACTAATCAGACCATAGACAATAGTACTAATTTTACGCTTCGCAACTTTTTCATCGGTAGAGGTACTAATGGATGGGAGTACGCTCCACCTACTACAAATGAAACAACTTTTGCCGACAATATTGCTAGTAGCAAACCTTTAGGTAAAGCACTAAGAAATCTTGCTTATTTTGCAGGAGATCCAGATGGTGCTTTTCCACCTAAACAAGAAACATCAGGTTCTATCGTACATCCCTATTCCTACTTAGCGATGTGGGGAGATTTTTCTAATCTCCGGCGAGTTATCAAAAAGCTAGATGTAGATAGTATTAAATATGCAGATTTAAGTATTGCAGATAAAACTTATCTACAAACTGCTAGTTGCTCTATGGGGATGCTAGCTCATAATATTAAAGATGCCGAAGATATTACTACCAAGTTGATAGCGGATGGCAAAAACGTTGTTTCGTTAGGCGAACATATCTGGCAAGGTTTTGTAGGTAAAGGAAGTGGAACTATAGATTTAAGTCAGTCATTTTGTGACGCTAGCACTAAAAAATGCAAACTTCCAAATCCAGAACTTTTGCTTGCAGGACTAAAAGATGATGAAAAGCAGCAATTAATGAGTTTTAATACTTCACGACAAATTGCTAGAGATCGAAAATATGGTTTTCTATCACCCGCAACTTCTAGTAGTACGTTCAGCTTTAAAGATGGTAGTAAAGATTATATATTTGACTTTTCTCCTGAGTGCAATCCTACCGATACAAGTTACATTTTTAAAGCAGCTTTTTCAGGTGGAGGTGGAGGATTAGATCCAAAAAAAGCAGGAATGTCAATGGTTTGCGAGGTTGTAACTAAATACCCCTCTCTTTACTATCTATTCCCAACAGTCGATCACGATCACGATGGTAACAACGACACGGCTACTGGTGGTGTAGATCACAGGCAGCCTACCTCTGAAAAATATATAGATGACGCTTATATCAAAGGTACTAGTGTTAACGGTAGCTATACCTACAAAGCACTTAATAACACAGATATTGCAAATATGGCGATCGCACCTAAAACTACAACTTGGGTGTTACCAAAAACTACTACAGCACCTACAGCACCTAATGTAGGAAATCAGGTAACTGATCCAGATGGTAACACGGTATATGTTCCTTTCCTCGACACTGCTCTCTCCAATGGTCGGGAAATGATGAGCGTACGGGTTCTTAACGTTGATTTGGATCTGCTGCGTAGCAATAAAGTTGTAAACGATACTTGGCTACCTGTTAAGGATGGGATTGTCTACGCTTTTCGTGAAGATGCAGTAAGAGAGGACAGTATTGCTAGACCAGCATCTAAAGATTGGTCTACCTATAAAGACGATCCCACTAATGCTGACTACCGCATGAAAGCCAACACTCCCCAAGATCCTCCTGTTAATGCTGACAATGGTATTAGCTCCAAACCCGTTGACTACTATCCTGACCCAGACCGCCGCCCTTATGGTTTCCGCTTGAGAAATGGACGCAATTTGAAACGTAATGCTACGGGTATTTCAGCTAGTGACAACATTAACGGTTTGACCTTCGTTTCAGATAATCCTGTCTACGTTCAGGGAGATTTCAATCTGCACAGTACTGATGGTACAATTAGCAATTTACTTGAAGAATTTACTGAAAAACTTGGAAGCGATTGGACGACGAATCCTAACTTTTATACTGGGCGCTCAACCGTTGATTCAAAATTTGCCGATGCCACACAAGATACTTGGCGAGCTACAGAAATTCTTGCTGACGCAATCACCATTCTTTCCAATAATTTCATTGATGGCAGCATAGAGGATGCTTTTACTAAAGCGATAGAACCAGGACTTAACACGACAAATACATCTTACCAAAACCAAAATCGTCCTAATTACAACTCTACTAAGCTTACTAATTTAAATTATTGGATTCGAGAGGAGCCTTATAAACCAACAACAGTTTCTACCTTAGGAGAATCTCCGGTCAAACTAAATAGAGATGGCTACCCGCTCTATTGCAAAGTTAATACCATTCCTTGTCCAACAAGCAATGTGGAAGCTTACGATGGAACTCCAACCACGGAAACTTTTCGTGCATTCTCAAGAACAGAAAGAAAAAAAGAATTGGTAAAGGCAGCAGAAACTAGAGTCAATTCTATTTTGATTAGCGGTCTTGTTCCTTCACAAGCAAAACAGTCTTACGGAGGACTCCACAACTTCCCAAGATTCCTTGAGTATTGGAGAACCGAGATTGATGCAGGAACTTTTATTCCTTTACATATTTCTGGCTCTTTTCTTCAGTTGAATTTTAGTACCTCAGCTACTGGACCTTTTGACCAAGACGCTTGGGAACCAAATTCAACACCTAGTAGTGATGAACATATGCGATACTACGAACCGCCTGCTCGTCGCTGGGGATATGATGTAGGACTGCAATACGCACCAGCAGGAGCTGCGGCGCGACGATTTGTGACTCTTAACAATACCCGTAGCGAGTTCTACCGAGAGTTACCTGTAGACGACCCCTACATTAAGAACTTGCGCTGTACCAAGCTAGGGACACAGCAAATCGACTCCAGTGCTAGCTGCTCGTAATACTTATTTAAGGGAGGGAAGATAAAGTGATATCTGCTGAAAGGCGCAAATATACAAAGCGGATAAATAGCGATCGCAATACATTGATGCTAGCAATTTTTTGCCAAAGCAAGCGATCGCCTCAAAATGGATTAACCATATTGGAGTGCTTAGTAGCAATCTTAGTAGTTAGTATAGTTCTCGCAGCGATGGCTCCACCGATTCTTTTGGCGGCGGCTACTCGTTTACGAAATCAACGGGTAGAACAAGCTATGCAGTTAGCCCAAGCTGAGATTGACAGAACTCGGTTAATAGTAGAACGAGGGAATTACACAAATCCAGATTTACCTTTGCAAAGTGACAGTACAAGTGGTATTACTGCAACCTCTGTTCCAACTAGCTGTGTCACTAATAGATCTGATATAGATCAAATAACTAAAGGATTAGCTATAGATGTAAATAAAGATGGTACGAACGACTTTGTAGTTCAATCCTTCCGAGATGAAGGGAAAACTGCCAACAGTAAGCTTATTAATTTCCAAATGAGTGTTAGGGTGTATAGCTTTCGAGCCTTTGAAAACTGCTCGACTGCGCCAACACCAGCTTTAAATAATACTCCTGCCTCCTTAACTTTAACAACAGGAGAGCAGAGTATTAGTCCTCTTTCTGTCCTTAATGTCCAGATTGCTAGAGGCGACTTAAAAGAGTCTTTTGAAAAGTATAAAGAGGCACTAACTTTATCTCCTTAGTTAATAGTATTTTGCCAATTTGTTTTTTTGAGTATTATTACTTAAACTAGTACTGTATTTTGCTTAACTAGTGTTGCAGAACAATCAATGAGTTTACATTCTTTTGAGTTCTTAATCAATTCTTTTCAACTCAATCTTAAAAAGTCTAAAACTTCAGGTTTCACCCTGACAGAACTTTTGGTATCTCTTATCATGGCTGGAATTATTATCTCAAGTACTCTATCTCTAGTCATTAATCTTTTAGATACAGATAGGCAAGAATCTGCTAGTAATGCCACTCAATCAGAAATGCAAATGGCATTGAATTACATTGCCTCAGATTTAAAAGAAGCAGTCTATGTGTATGATGATGCTGCAAAAATTAAAGATTACATACCTAACTTTGATACATCTATAAAGCCAATTCTAGCTTTTTGGAAACCAGAAGCTATCGATCCAGACGGTAGTGCAAGTTTAAAGCCTCCTGCTGATTGTACGGGGTTTACAGATAATACTACAACCAAGGTTTTCAAAAAAACTGAGTGCGATATTCTTTTGCTTAGACGTAATACATATACTCTAGTCGTTTATCTACAAGCAAAAAATCCAGCTAACGATGATAAGTGGAAAGGTAAATCTAGAATTATACGTTATCAGTTACGTAAATATAGTGATATGGCTAATTTAACCAAAACCACAGGGTATATAGATCCTGTGCAAGATAAAACTAATTTCAAGATTTGGCCCAAAGATTCAGCAGACAATAATCTTCAGAGTACTACTCGACCTGCCGTAGATACAAATGATGTTTTAGTTGACTTTGTTGACGATCCTGATAATGGAAATATTCCTGACTGTCCAGATAATACTAAGTACAACTGTTATGGGACTACACCGAATCCTCCAAGTAAAAGCTTTTTTACTTATGTGAGAAAGGAGGAGAATCAATTTGGATTTAATCAAGATACATTTATTTTCTTAAGAGGAAATCCTGTAGGCAGACCGGGAATTTTTAGTAATAATCAATTTTTACCTACTCTACAAACCCAAGTTTTAGTTAATGGAGTGATTGATAAAGTGCCTAATCAATAACTTTTAAACTCTATTAAATAATAGTATTAAACAATAAGAATGAACAGAAAAATATCTTGTGTCAGCCAATCAATAGTAGGTTTTACACTAATAGAAACGCTTCTAGTTACCGTCATAATTGGAATTTTAGCAGCAATTATGGTTCCAAGTTGGGTGGCATTTATTAATACTCGTCAACTCAATGCTGCCCAAGAAAAATTGTATCTCGCTTTGCGCGAAGCTCAAAACAATGCTAAACGGGATAAAGTGACTTGGCAAGTTAGCTTTCGCGAGAATAATAGTACTGTACAGTGGGCTGTTCACCCAGCAAGTGCTACTGTTGCTTCACTAAGTTGGCAAAAATTAGAGCCAGTAATTCGCATAGTCGATACAGATATTAACGCTAGCGATCCTAATGGAACAAGATTTGATTATGACAGTACTAACAATTTATGGAAGATGCAATTTGGTTATAAAGGTAATACTCATGGTCAGATAGGACGGATCACACTAGCAACTCGTAACGGAGGTCAAGCAAAGCGTTGTGTCTTTGTTTCTACCCTTCTAGGAGCTATGAGGATTGCTCAAGATGGAGACTGCGTGAATTAATCTAAGCTTATACTGCCAAGTACTTAGATAAAGAATACATTTACCTTAGGGGTAGGCATTGCCTACCCTTTATTTCTAATTAGTTTAATGAAACTCATCTATCGTAGCAATCCTACTTTTAGCAGGTCAACGCGATCGCCTCTTCCTCAGCATTTATTTATACTCAACCGCTTTCCCTACAACTTAAAACAAAGTTAACCCGTGCGTAACACTCGCCCCAAACAACATGTAGCGCGATAGAATAACTTTGCAGGCTAGCAGGGGAGAACGCTGTTAGGCGTTCGGTCTACTTAATCCTAAGTAGATGCCCCTAGAGTAGGAAAGCAGCAATGTTAAATCGTATACTAAAAAATATCGCGCGATCGCTGAGTCGCAAACAAAGGCGACGACGGTTAAAACCTCTATATCTCAAAAAACGCCGCCGTCCGGTCGAGGCTGGCTTTATTTTACCAACTGTCGCCGTGGTATCGATGGTGGTGGTACTAATGACCGCAGCGATGACGATTCGGTCTTTCGATCGCGCCCGTAATGCGAGTAATGTTAGAGTCAGTCAGGCAGCAGCAGAAGCAGCCGCACCCGCGATCGCCCGTGCTAAAGTTAAAATTGAGGCTTTACTGAGAGATCCTGCCCTACCCAGCCGCACGCCTTCCACTCAATCTCTCTACAACGCAATTAAATACAACTCTAAATTTACTTTTGGCGATGAGACGCGCCTGAAACTAGGCTTTGATATTAATCAAGATAATGCCATAACCGCAGACAACGCCGATATCAAAAATGACGAAACTTTAACAACTGCTTGGCGTTTCCCCATCGATACCAATAATAATGGTAAATTTGATACATATACACTTTATGGAATTTACTTCCGCAGTCCTAGCATTGAAGCAGGTGATTTTAACCGCGAACGCAATCCTCTCGAAGCCAGAACCCCACCTGTAAATATCCCAATTGCTAACAGTCGTTGTGCTGATATTTTAAATGCAGATACAGAAATATTAGACAATGGTTGGTATCAATCTAGTAATAAATTAAATAAAAGTTTTTTTGTCTACACTGCCAGCATACCCATTACAGATAGTACCGATTTAGGCGATCGCTTTGAAACTTTAGGGGGTAATACCAGCTTTTATGCTCTAGAGTATCAACAAGACCGCAGCTTGATTCCGCTGAATCAATATGCAGTATGGTTCAACGACGATTTAGAATTGTCACCCAGTAATGATTTTCGCATTAATGGCAGAATTCATACTAATGGAAACTTACTAGTAGGTGGACGCAACAACGCCACAGTTAGATTTTATCAAGTCGATAGTCAAGAATCCTGTTTCTATCAACCAGAAAACGGCAAAATTACTGTTGGGGGTAATGTTGGTAATGGTAGCGTTACCGATACGAGCGATCGCAATGTCGTGACTGTCGATTTATATAGTAACAATCCAAGCAATAACACCGCTCAAATTGGCAGTAATAATAAATCTACAGAGGAAACGGGCGGAGAAGAAATCGCCTATTCTGATGATGCGTTTAACCAACGTATTGCCTTGATGAAACAAGCAGCATTAGAATTTTGTATCGAAGCTGGACGAGATTGTTCTGAATTAGAACCACCGGAAATTAAGACAGTTTTAGCAATTAACAGATATCCTGACGAGGTGAAAAATCGCTTCAGCCAACGCTTGCAGGAAAATCCTAGTTTAAATACATATATTGTCCTCTCAGAAGAATTAGAAAGATATCTGCGTCATCGCACTCGGCGCGTCCCTTATGCAGAAGTTTTAGAATCAAATAACGATATTTTAGACGATTACACCCAAGACAATATTTTTGCCAATTTAAATATAATCGAACCGCCTGCCGAATGGCGAGAACCAACAGGTAATAATACTAGATTGTTACTCAGAACGCGCCAATTAGAAGCAACATCTCCCGAACAACAGCTAGATGGAACTGAGAGATATTTAGGCGATCGCATTCGTGTAGGAAATAACTTACCTGCATATTGGAAAGACGGCAATAACTATGTTACAGCACCCCGCGATCGACAATTAATTGCAGGCATAAATTGGACGAATTCTAGCGATCGACTGCGCTATCGTAGCACCCAAGTACAGCCATTCGATCCTAGTGAAATTGCAGAACGCGGTGGATTTTGGGAACGACAAACCGCCACTAATACTGGAGGTTTACGGATTATTACAGGGGCAGGAATTTATCGCGATCGCAAAGATAATAACTCTCGCATACCAGCTTTACAAGTCGATTCTTTTTTACCCGATCTATCAAACCGTAAACTAGACTCTGGAGCAGATCTTCCCACTCCTGACAATCGGTTAAGGATAGCAGGTCAACCTATAGATAAATATACCCTGGTTTGGTCTGACATGATGCCAATGACAGGCGGCGATGAGGAGATTAAAAAGCAGGGAGAAGCACCACCCCCCAATCTGCGGATGCGTGCGACAGCAGTTTATCACTATACCCAGAGTACGGGTGTCGATCAAATACCAATTGCTTGTGTTAGCAGTTATTACGATCCTACAGATGAAATCACAGCCAAAAATGGCAAGTTTGGTACTAATAAAGGTTATCCCTGGGGCGGAGGTGGTAACAACTTACCCTATAATTATGACGAGCGTGGTAGGTCAAATAATGGCGTAGTTTACGAAGCTCCTTATACTAGCAATACCGAGAGAATTAGAGAAATTGGTATCTACTTAACAGAACTAAGATCGCAAGCAAAGTTAATGTTTCCTAACGGGCGCATTGTCAATCAACCGCTACAAAATGCACTCAAAAAATTAACTGCTAACGTTACGCTGGAAGACCCTGACAAATCGCTGAGTATATCAGATAATGCCGTGCTTGACACAGCAATTTGTGCCTTAAAAATCTTAGACGGTACAATTATACCAGTCAATAATAATCCGATTATTCCTCACGGCGCAATTCAAGAAGCCTCTTTTTTAGATAGTAGAGAAATTAAGGCAATTAGCCGCGATCGCAACCCTCAAGATAATGGTAATATCTCAAACTCAGGACTCAATGGCGATCGCAATCCACGCTACGACTTAGATCTAGAACAGCGTCAACCATTAGAAATTAGGGTGACAGACATCAATCTGAGTACGGGAGAAATTCAAGAAACATATAGCGATCCAAAGAAAGAAAAAGTCGTAGGGCTTACTCGAAAGAAAATCGATCCAAGTCAGATTGACAGCGACTACTTATTACCAAATAGTGGTATAGTTTATGCTAGCCGTGACGATGCCTTACGCGATGATTCGTCGGCGATCGATTCTATCAATCGCAACGCAGTTGTAGTACAAAGTTCAACAGATACATCTGCGATCGTACGTCTTGAAAGTAGGCTGCTCAGTCCCACAGATTTTAAACTCGATCCTACCCGTCGTCCTAATGGGATTCGTTTAATTAATGGAAGTGACTTATCGCGCGATATTGATAATAGATATCGACCGGAAGAAAAAGGATTGATTTTAGTCTCCGATCTACCTGTATATATCAAAGGCGATTTTAACCTTCATCAAACACCGTTAGGTAACAAATTAGAAGAGTTTCAAGAAACACTCGATCGAGCGAATTGGAGCAATTTTTATACTCGGAGATTAGGAAATCTCAATCCAAATTTTGCCTGTCGCCCTGGAAAAGCAGGATGTCCCGATCGCGATGGCGATACGTGGCGATCTTCTACTATTATTGCTGATACTGTAACACTGCTATCCAATTCTTTCAGAGATGGTTTCCGCAGTGAGGGAGACTACGATCTCAACAATAATACAGCACTCCCCATCTCTCAACAAACTACGCCAGATAATCCTCAGCAGGCTACGACAGAACGCGAAAAGGTGTCTCAAAACCGGAAGAATAATGGCTTTTGGGACAACAGCTTTGTCACTAGTTCTGACTGGTGGGATACAAATAGTAGCGGTAATCCATATCCTAATCAGAAAAATTCCGACGAGAGTTATGTAGGTTCCTATTTAACGAACGGAGTCACACCCATACAGCGACGCACAAACTTTCCTGAATACGTCATGGAAATTTGTCGAAAAATACCTGTTGAAACCTGTGCAGATGGTGATTGGAAGATTGGGTATGACCAAGATGGTGACAGAAAATTGAATAATAACGAAATCAATAGTGCTATAAATCTAAGTAGTCCACCAAATGGAGGATACAAACCCGATCGACTTGGGGCTGGTACTACTGCTTCACCTGCATTACAACCAGAAGATAGACGCTATCCTCGGCGAGTGGCTTTTCAGCGAAACGATAACTTAAGTAATCAAAACCAAAATCAAAACAGGAACCAGAATAATCGCCAAAATAATTTAAATAACCAACAAAACAACCAGCAGAATAGTTTAAACGATCGACAAAATAATCAACAAAATAATTCAAACAACCAACAAAGTAATCTAGACGATCGACAGAATAATCAACAAATTAATTCAAACAACCAACAAAGTAATCTAGGCGATCGACAGAATAATCAACAAATTAATTCAAATAATCAACAGAGTAATCCAGGTAACCAACAGAACAACCAACAGAGCGATCGACAAAACAACCAACAACAAAATAATCAACAACAACAAAATAACCAAATCAATGCTAATCAACTAACTCCTTTAGGAATAGATTCTCAAGGAAATGTAAAACAGTTTCGCTATGTTGATGAAAATAATAACGGTAAACCAGATGGATTGCCTCGGCAAGTATCTAATGCATTATGGTTTAAAACAACATCTAATTCTGTCGATCCAACTCAAGGCGAATCGTATAGTCCAAATAATCTGCTGTTTATTAAAGAAATCTCTAATGGTAAGCCGCTATTAGTACCAGTTTTACAAATTCACAGTCCCGATGGTTCTCCCAGTGAAAACCTGGATCGAGGAAACCCAAATCGTTACGCTACCAACTGGTTGCAAGCAGCTGAAGAAGATACAACTTTTAATGCTGTATTTATGGCTGGTAATAGTCCCAGTCGTCCTCAAGAAGAGTCGGCAGGATTGCCTAACTTCGTCCGTTTTCTAGAAAACTGGGAAAACAGAATCGTCAAAATCGACGGTAATTTTATTCAAATGCGGCGGAGTACCTACGCTACAGCACCATTTATGCCGATCCGTCGCGACACGGCTACTGAGTTGGCTACAGCAACCGATAACCTTAGTTGGTTTGACTACGCTATTAATAAATATCCCACTGGTGGCGCTAATAACGATTTACCGACAGGAACGCCACCATATTACAGCGAACCAGAACGACACTGGCAGTTTGATGTTGCCTTACTATCCCAATCTTCAGACTTATTTGCCCAAGAGTTTACAACTCCATCGACAAGCCAGCCTAGCGAACTCCTCAGAGAAGTCAGTCGAGACGATCCTTGGGTACAAACTTTGTTGTGTGCAGCCATAGCCAGCGATCGCACTGGTAAAGTTACAGCTACCTACACTCAATATGCGATTTCAGATAAAACTCAGCGTCCGGCAACTTGTCAAAACGATACACCCGATTATCCGGCAAACTTGAATTAGGGGACAAGGGGGACAAGGGGGAACTCGGGGACCCCACGACCGAAGGGAGTGGGGATTAGGGGGCGAAGGGGGACAAGGGAGATAAGGGAGATGAATAAGAAAAGACGAGTTAGTGCAAAAGTCAAAAGTCAAAAGTTAAAAGTCAAAAGTCGTTTGCAATTCCCGACTCCCGACTCTAGTACGGGCGCACACCTGTGCGCCCCTACGACTCCCGCCTCATCAGGCTTCACTATCCTAGAGGCTTTAATCGCGATCGCAATTCTATCAATATTGATGACCGCGATCGCGCCTGTGTTTGTCCTTGCTGTTGGTAATCGGCTGCAAGCAAGGCGAATAGAATTAGCAACTCAAGCAACAAAAACCTATATTGCTGGAGTTAAGGCGGGAACGATTGCACCACCACAGCATATAGTTGTCTTAAATGAAGTCGATAGTAACAAAAATTTTAATTCTCAACGCGAACAATTTGTTGCTACAGCTCCTCCTTCTACTTCTGGTGGTTTGCGTTGTACGAATGTTACAGTTGGTAATTCTTATTGCTGGAATAATACGACATCAAGTTTATATTGTTTCGATTTAGATGGTGGCGGTTGTAGTAGCGATAGCGGACAAGATTTGGTGATTCAGGCTTTTCGCAGCGCCAGTTCTGAGGATCGATCTATGGATAAAGCTTATATATTGGGGATTCGGGTTTATCGTGCTGCTGGTTTTAGCGATCTGTCACCGCTGGTTGCGAGTGATGCTAATACTCAAAGGACGCAGTTGACTTTTTCGGGGGGGTTGGGTAATTTCAAAACACCATTGGTTGAAACAGCTACAGAAATTGCTGCAAATGAATCAAGTATTAATGATTTTTGCGATCGCCTTGGGTGTGAGTGAGCCAAAGGTCAAAAGTCAAAAGTCAAAAGTCAAAAGTCAAAAGTCAAAAGTCAAAAGTCAAAAGTTTAAATATCTGTTTTTTGATTTGCTATATTTTTATTGATAATAAGGTTAAAAATTTTTATGAGTCATGATTTTTTTGATTTTTGTCGCGCAAAGACGCAGAGGCGCAAAGAAAGAAAAGAAAAGAGAAGAAGATTGGGTTGTAATGGTTTTACTTTGATTGAGTTGTTGGTGTCGATTGTTATTTCTTCGATTGTTTTGAGTTCGCTGTTGTCTTTTATGACGAATATGTTGACTTCTGAGCGAAGAGAACAGGCGAAGTCTAGTAGCGAACAAGAAATACAGTTGGCACTCGATTATATTTCTAGGGATTTACAAGAAGCTATTTATATTTATGATGCTGATGGCGTGCAGGCGATCGCCGACCAATTGCCTCATGCTAGAGAAGCAGATAAAGTTCCCGTACTTGTGTTTTGGAAGCCTACTTTTTTAGCTCAAGATCGTCCTGTTATTACGATAGATGGAACTACAACTACTGTTGGATGCTTGACTAAGTTACCTAGAACTGATGCCTGTAGTCAAAGAGATTATTTTGTTTATTCTTTAGTTATTTATTACTTAATTAAAGATAATAATCCTGCTTGGTCTGGAGCGGCAAGAATTGGAAGACTCGAAATACAAGATGGAATTAGAGATTCTCATAATTCGCGTAATTATCTGACAAATCCCGCTCCGGGTTTTCAATTATTCAATCTTTCTCAGGCGGGGAGTATTGAAGATAAAATGAATGCTTGGGAAAAGGCAGATACAGCTTACGATCTGCAAAAAAATCCGATTGAAGTATTAGTAGATTATGTCGATCCGAGTCCGAGCGATCGCACGCCAAAACCGTTAGATTGTCAAAATATTTCTTCTGATGCTCAACTCGTTCCTGCTAATACTCAACTTGCTAATCCTTTACAAATAAATAGTTTTTATGCCTGTGTAGATGCATCGCGCAATTTAGCTCAAGTTTATTTAAGAGGAAGTGCGTTGATGCGTTTGGAACAAAATGCTGTTTATAGTGACAGTCAGGCTAGCTATTTTCCTAGTTTAAATATACAAGTGAAAAGTCGCGGTACGACCAGCTCTAAATTTTAGCGGCAATTTGTTATGAATAAAATTACCAAGACAATTTTACACCCATCGATTTTTCGCAGGGGCGCACAGCTGTGCGCCCCTACAGATCGCGTTCCTCTTGGAATCTCCATTGGGGATAGGGGAGAGAGGGGGAATCGAGGATTTACCCTGATCGAACTCATCGTTGTAGTCATTATTATCGGAGTTTTAAGTGCGATCGCGGCTCCTAGTTGGGTGGCTTTTGTTGACGGTCGCCGTTTGAGTGTTGCTCAAGACCAAATTTTGCGCTCTTTACAGGCAGCACAAAGTAATGCTAGGCGAGATAAAGTAATATGGCAAGTCAGCTTTCGCGAACATAACGGCGTAGCACAGTGGATCGTTCTGCCAGCAAGTACAAACCCGACTGCTGTAACTTGGCAAAACTTAGATGCAGCGGTTCGCATCGTCGATCCAATTGTGAATGTCAACGATCCCGATGGCACAACTTTAGAATTCGATCCAACTCATAATTTATGGCGAATGCAATTTAACTATCGCGGAGAAGCAAATAGTCCGTTAGGAAAAATTGCGATCGCCACTCGTAGCGGCGGACAGCGCTGGAGTTGTGTTAAGATTGCTACTCTCTTAGGCGCAATCCGATCTGCTAGTGATGAGAATTGTCTGGATTAAACGTCATTGGTAATTGGTCATTTGCGATCGCCGATGGTTAGTTGTTATTAGTTTTGACTTTTGACTTTTGACTTTTGACTTTTTACTTACTCATCGCCTCTGCTGTTTTTTCCCGATTTAGCTTCAAAATCAGCACGCCTAAGGGAGGCAAACACAGATCGATGGAATAGGGATGATTGTGGTATTGCCATTCATCCGTCCATTTGCCCCCTAAGTTACCCATGTTGCTACCGCCGTACTCGCGGGAATCGCTATTAAATAACTCTTGGTAAAACCCTGGTTCGGGTACGCCAATTCTGTAGTGAGAGTGCGGTTGGGGAGTAAAGTTACAAACTGCGATCGCAAAATCCTCTGAATCTTTGGCGCGACGAATTAACGCAACTACGCTATGGCGATTGTCGCTGCAATCGATCCACTCAAACCCCGCTTCAGCAAAATCTTGGCTGTACAAAGCTGGTTCAGAGCGATATGTGTGGTTTAGATCTTTGAAAAACTGCTTGAGCTGTTGGTGTGATTCATATTGCAACAACTGCCACTCTAAGTCACCCCAGACGTTCCACTCGCTCCACTGTCCAAACTCCATGCTCATAAACATGGTTTTTTTGCCGGGGTGAACGAACATGAAGGTAAACAAGCAGCGGACGTTGGCGAATTTCTGCCACCTATCCCCTGGCATTTTACCGATGATGTTACTTTTGCCATGTACGACTTCATCGTGGGATAGAGCCAACATGTAATTTTCGCTGTGGTGATACCACATGCTGAAAGTGACGTTATTTTGGTGGAACTGGCGAAACCAAGGGTCCATGCTGAAGTAATCCAGCATATCGTGCATCCAGCCCATGTTCCACTTGAGATTAAAGCCTAATCCGCCCATATACGTAGGCCAAGATACCATAGGCCAAGCGGTAGATTCTTCCGCGATGGAGACGATACCAGGAAAATAACTAAAAATAACGTGATTTGTTTGCCGCAGGAACTCTGCTGCCTCTAAATTTTCCGTGCCACCATATTGATTTGGCAACCATTCCCCTTCTTTGCGGCAATAGTTCAGGTAAAGCATTGAGGCAACGGCATCTACCCGAATTCCGTCGATATGATACTTATCAAACCAGAACAAGGCGTTGGCAACCAAGAAGTTTCTCACTTCGTTGCGGCTGTAGTTGAATACTAAAGTTCCCCATTCTTTGTGTTCTCCCTTGCGCGGATCGGCATGTTCGTAGAGGTGAGTCCCATCAAAGAATGCTAACCCGTGTCCATCTTTAGGAAAATGACCTGGAACCCAATCAACGATTACCCCAATACCGTTTTGGTGGCATTGGTCAACAAAATACATGAAGTCTTCTGGCGTGCCATAGCGGGACGTACAAGCATAATAGCCAGTGACTTGATATCCCCAAGAGCCGTCAAAGGGATGCTCTGCAATTGGTAATAATTCAATATGGGTGTATCCTAAATCTTTTACGTAGGGAATCAGGCGATCGCCAAGTTCTCGATAGGTGAGAAAACGCGCCCCCGGTTTGAGTTCCGAGACAATGACGACGGGTTCTGTCTCCCCATTAGGCAACTTGGGAGGTTCGGCAGAGGAGGCGTGCAGCCACGAACCGAGATGGACTTCATAAACAGAAATTGGCTGTGTTAGGGGGTCGGTATGGCGGCGTTTTTCCATCCATGCCAAATCGCTCCATTCATAAGCGTCTAAGTCTGTGACAATGGATGCGGTTTTGGGTCGGGGTTCTTGCTGATAGCCATAAGGGTCAGACTTTTCGTAGATGTGACCATTGTTATTTTTTATTTCATATTTATAGCGATCGCCGACTTTGAGTTCGGGAATAAATATTTCCCATACTCCTGTAGCACCTTTGCGCATCTGGTGCTTGCGTCCGTCCCAATGATTAAAATCTCCAATAACTGACACGTTGCGCGCGTTCGGAGCCCAAACAGCGAAATAAACGCCTTGGACACCGTTAATTTCTGTTGCGTGCGCTCCTAGTTTTTCATAAATGCGGTGGTGATTGCCTTCCGCAAATAGATGCAGGTCAAAATCTGTCAAGCGGGGAGAGCGAAAGGCGTAGGGGTCGTAAATCACACGCTCGCGTTCTCCCTCCAAAATCCGCAACTGATAGTTTGCCAGTTCGGGAAGATCGAGCGTGCATTCAAAAAAGTGAGGATGATGCACGGTCTCCATCGGAAATTCTTTTCTTTCCTCTGGCAGTACCACCCACGCCGCACTCGCATTTGGTAAGTATGCTCGCACTGCCCAGACGGTTTTGCCTTCCTGTTCCACGGAATGAGCGCCTAGCACTTCAAAAGGATCTTGATGCTGGTTCCAAATAATTCGATCTACCTGTTCTGGTGCAATGGTGGTCATAGACATGCAGCTACCTACTTAGAATAAATTTACTAAACTCCTCTCGTCATACTTATACACACTCTTTACATTTATTTGCAAATGAGCAAGCAAAGCAACGGTATTTAGTTTGATTTTGTCTCAACCATAGGTAAGACTTTGGGGAGTCAGGGAAAAGGAGACAAGGGAGACAAGGAAGACAAGGGAGACAAGGAAGCAGAGCGGTAAAGGGAGCAATTCTAGTCACCAGCCACTAGCCACTCTCTACTGATAAATGTTCGCTGCTCCCTGCTCCCTCAAATAGGCAAAAAAGGTAAAAAAGTCCGAATTGCCTTTCGCAGTTGGAGTAGAAAAACGATTTCTCGGACTTGAGAGTTCAAAGTGGGTGGTGCAGGACGGGTTTGTAATTTAGCTTGTAATTGAGCGTATTGGGCAGCAGTTAGTGATTTGCCATCCACAGGCGATCGCGCTGTGAGAAAGATTTCCGTCCGCAAGACTTCTTCTGGTGTATCTTCTGGTGGTGGTAAAGCTAATACAGATTGGGCGATCGCAGAGATTGTAAAAAACACGATGCCAACACCTAAAAATTGAGTTTGAAAGTGGGTTATCTCCTGACGTTTGCCAACTGGCAAAAACCCCATACTCTCTCTTTCTCCCTAAACTGCTACCAGAGTATTTATAGCATTTTGTCTGCCCTCCTAAGCACTACACCTAAGCACTACATATGTAGGTACTTATTACTTATGTGGTAAGAGAGCATATGTAATGCAAAAAGCGCCCCCCTTTTTGGGGAGGCGCTTTCCTAAATCAAACTAACGCGAATTAGCCATTGAGGGAAGGAGCTTCGACAGCAGCTAAGTCGAGGGGGAAGTTGTGAGCATTGCGCTCGTGCATCACTTCCATACCCAGGTTAGCGCGGTTGAGGATGTCTGCCCATGTACCAATCGCATGTCCTTGAGAGTCAACCACCGACTGGTTGAAGTTGAAGCCGTTGAGGTTGAACGCCATGGTGCTGATGCCCAAGGAGGTGAACCAAATCCCGATGACGGGCCATGCTGCGAGGAAGAAGTGCAGCGCGCGGCTGTTGTTGAAGGATGCGTATTGGAAGATCAAGCGACCGAAGTAGCCGTGAGCTGCAACGATGTTGTAGGTTTCTTCTTCTTGTCCGAATTTGTAACCGTAGTTCTGAGATTCGGTTTCGGTTGTTTCACGTACCAAGGAAGAGGTAACCAAAGAACCGTGCATCGCGCTGAACAGGGCACCACCGAATACACCGGCTACACCTAATTGGTGGAACGGGTGCATCAGGATGTTGTGCTCGGCTTGGAACACTAACATGAAGTTGAATGTTCCCGAGATCCCCAAGGGCATCCCGTCTGAGAAAGAGCCTTGTCCGATTGGATAAATCAAGAAGACTGCGGTTGCTGCTGCTACTGGTGCCGAGTATGCGACGCAGATCCAAGGACGCATTCCTAAGCGGTAGGATAGTTCCCACTCACGTCCCATGTAGCAGAATACACCGATTAAGAAGTGGAAAATTACCAATTGGTAAGGTCCACCGTTGTACAGCCATTCGTCTAATGATGCTGCTTCCCAGATTGGGTAGAAGTGCAAGCCGATGGCGTTGGAGGATGGCACAACTGCACCTGAGATGATGTTGTTGCCATAGATTAACGAACCTGCTACTGGTTCGCGGATCCCGTCGATATCTACCGGTGGTGCGGCGATGAATGCGACGATGAAGCAGGTGGTGGCAGCGAGCAACGTGGGGATCATCAACACGCCAAACCAGCCAATGTATAGGCGGTTTTCTGTGCTTGCTACCCAGTTACAAAACTGTTCCCACAAGGAAGCGCTTTCGCGTCTTTGTAATGTGGTTGTCATGGTTCTATGTATTGCTAATTAAACAACTGGAATGTTGCTTGCTTTGGTATGAATCAGGCTCCGTACTTGGTTGCCTGTAAATATATCTTTACACAACTTCAGCAAAAATTTCACATACTGCCAATTCTATTAAGTAATGTTAAAACAGGATATATATAAAAAAAAGTTATATTTGAAGAGAAAAATGTCTGTCTGTAGGCAATATTCGCAATAAATCTATAGCGATCGCAGCAACTGAAATGAGCGCAGTCACTGCTTTGTCAAGCAGAATTGGTAGGTAAATAGTTGGTTCAAAGTAGGATAAATTTGAAAAATCCTCAGTGGAGAAATATTTAAATGTGATGAGGTATATTTCTAAAGGGGGATGACAAAAATTAGATCTCAGCAGCCCTAGCAAGGGACTTAAACAGTCGTAATTTTCGCGATCGCGCCTCCTAAAATAGAGGTAAAGACTCACTCCAAGCGAGGTTTAGATGCCTACTTCCAATTCCAACCTCAAAGAAACCGCAGGCGTAAAAGTATTATTTTTTTCAATTCCCAACAATTTCCTATTGCAGCTCGGTACTGGCTCTCTACTACTTGGGCTAGTTGGAGGTAAAGCTGTAGCTCAGGCAGTAACAGCTATTGGGCAAGCCAGTGAAGAAGTATTTCGTGGCGATCGCTTGCCAGTTTTGCCATTTCCCGAAACAGAGACGACATCAGAACCTAGTGACGCATAATTTGCATCGTGCCTAATTCGTCAGGATTTCGATTAAAGATAAAGATTGTCGCTTCGACAACGAATTAGGACAGCATTCAACTCTACAATTATTAATTGTTCCTGGCTCTACTCGAACAGACCCTATGACTTCGCTCCTCCACTCCCATGATGAAGCTTTGACTATCAGCACCTCTCCCTTTGATTTGTTTTTGAGGCAACGCCTGCAAACAGTAGAGGAGTTGTGGGAGTCTGTTCTGAAACAAGAATGCGGTCAAGAATTAGTAAATCTCTTGGCGCAATTACGCGATTTATGCTCGTCAGAAGGACAAGCGATCGACGAGCAAATAGCGGAAGTCGTACAATTAATCTCTCAGTTAGAGTTGAACGAAGCAATTCGCGCTGCGCGTGCCTTTGCACTCTATTTCCAGTTGATTAACATTGTCGAGCAGCACTACGAGCAACGCCAACAACTGAGTATCAGTCGCGCTTTGCATCAAAAAGCAGCTAAGCAGCTACATCAAACGCCACAACCCACCTCTACAATTAACGGACATCAAACAGCAGATGTAAATCGAGATCCTGGCGTAGAGCTGTTAGAAAAAAACTGGCACGCTACCCAGCAGCAGCAAAAACAAGGGACTTTCCACACCTTGTTTCCCCATCTACGGCAGATGAACGTACCGCCGCAACACATTCAACGGTTGATCGACCAATTAGATGTCAGATTAGTCTTTACGGCGCACCCCACTGAGATCGTGCGCTCTACAATTCGGGACAAGCAAAGACGCTTAGCCAAGCTACTGCAACAGCTCGATCGGATTGAGGAAAGTACGGGCAGTATTGAAGGTGCTAATCCTTGGGAAGCAGAAGCCCTGCGGGAACAGCTCACAGAAGAAATTCGCCTCTGGTGGCGCACTGACGAGTTACACCAATTTAAGCCAGCAGTGTTAGATGAGGTAGAGTACGCCCTGCACTACTTCAAAGAAGTTCTGTTCGAGCAAATTCCCTTGCTGAATCACAGATTTAAACACGCTCTGGCATCTGCCTTTCCCCGCTTGCGTCCGCCTAGTAATAACTTTTGTAAATTTGGTTCCTGGGTAGGATCGGATCGGGATGGCAACCCCTCAGTGACACCCCAAGTTACGTGGCAAACGGCTTGCTATCAACGCCAGTTGGTGTTGGAAAAATACATTCATTCAGTCAAGCGACTGACAAATTTATTGAGCATATCGCTGCACTGGAGCGATGTCCTGCCAGATTTATTAGAATCTCTGGAGCAGGATCGGTTGCAGATGAACGAAGTGTATGAAGCACTTGCCCTGCGGTATCGTCAAGAACCCTATCGGCTCAAGCTTGCCTACATTTTGAAGCGACTAGAAAATACATTCGAGCGTAACGCGCGCCTGTACAACAAGAATCTGCGCAAGCAAGAAATTCAAGAAGAGAACGTCACCACGGCAGTCTATAAATCTGGGCTTGACTTTCTCGCGGAATTACGACTAATTCAACGCAACTTGTCAGAAACAGGCTTAAACTGCCGAGAACTTGATAGCCTGATTTGTCAAGTAGAAATTTATGACTTTAACCTAGCTCACCTCGATATTCGCCAAGAATCTTCTCGCCACGCCCATGCTTTCAATGAAGTGTTGGAATATCTACAAATTCTGCCTCAGTCATATAACGAATTGTCAGAAGCAGAAAGAGTCAAGTGGTTGTCGGAAGAATTGCAGACTCGTCGTCCGTTGATTCCCGCCGAACTACCTTTTAGTGAAAAAACCAACGAAGCGATCGAAACTTTGCGCGTCGTGCGTTTGTTACAGCAAGAGTTTGGCGTGCAGGTTTGCCAGAGTTACATTATCAGCATGAGCCGCGATCTGAGCGATTTGCTAGAGGTGCTGTTACTAGCTAAAGAAGCTGGACTCTACGATCCAGCAACAGGAATCGGGACGATCCAAGTCGTACCTCTATTTGAGACGGTAGAGGACTTGCAACGCGCCCCCAGCATCATGCAACAGCTATTCGATCTGACGTTTTATCGCGCTTTGTTGGCGGGAGGGTATGAAGCGATAAAACGGGAGTCGGGAGTCGGGAGTCGGGAGTCGGTGGGACAAGGGGACAAGGAGACAAGAAGACAAGGAAACAATTCTAGTCACCAGCCACTAGCCACTAGCCACTCTCCACTTACTGCTCACTTACAAGAGGTGATGTTGGGTTACTCAGATAGCAACAAGGATTCTGGGTTTCTCAGCAGCAATTGGGAAATTCACAAAGCGCAAAAAGCACTCCAACAAGTTGCCGAACAGCATGGAGTCGATTTGAGAATTTTTCACGGACGCGGCGGCTCGGTAGGACGTGGTGGTGGTCCTGCATACGAGGCAATTTTGGCTCAACCCGGACATAGTATTAATGGCAGAATTAAAATTACCGAACAAGGTGAAGTTTTAGCTTCTAAATACTCGCTGCCAGAGTTGGCGCTTTACAATTTGGAAACAATTTCGACTGCCGTGATTCAGGCTAGCTTGTTACGCACGGGCTTTGATAATATTCAACCATGGAATGAAATATTAGAAGAGTTAGCAGCGCGATCGCGGCAACATTATCGCGCCCTGATCTACGAGCAACCAGATTTCATTGACTTTTTCCACCAAGTGACTCCGATTGACGAGATCAGCCAACTCCAAATCAGCTCTCGCCCCGCACGACGACAAGGTGGAAAAAAAGATTTAAGTGGTTTGCGGGCAATTCCTTGGGTGTTTAGTTGGACGCAAAGCCGTTTTCTCCTACCTGCTTGGTATGGTGTCGGCGCAGCTTTGCAGGAATTTTTAAACGAGGAACCAGAGCAACACCTCAAATTGTTACGTTATTTCTACATGAAGTGGCCCTTCTTCAAAATGGCAATTTCTAAAGTAGAGATGACGCTGGCAAAAGTAGACATGCAAATCGCTCATCACTACGTCAAGGAGTTATCGAAACCCCAAGACTTAGAACGATTTGAGCGGTTATTCGAGCAAATTTTGCAAGAGTTTCACCTCACAACTGACTTAGTACTGAGTATTACAGGTCATAAACGCCTGCTCGACGGCGATCCAGTTTTACAGCAGTCCGTGCAGTTGCGGAGTGCGACGATTGTACCGTTAGGATTTTTGCAGGTTTCATTGCTGAAGCGACTGCGGCAATACAGCAACCCGAGTACGACAGGCATCATCGATTCTCGCCATAGCAAAGGTGAATTGTTGCGCGGTGCATTGTTAACTATCAATGGAATCGCGGCTGGGATGAGGAATACTGGTTGATTGGTAGTTGGTAATTGGTAGTTGGTAGTTGGTAGTTGGCGATCGCGTTTACAAATGACTAATGACCAATGACAAACAAAAAAAGAATGTTGGTTTGTACCTTTGTCGCGTTGGCAGCGGGATGTTTTGGTGCGATCGCAGGTGGGCAAATTAGTGCATGGGTACACCAGCAAAACTGTCAACAATTCCAGTGGGGAGGCAAGGAAATTTGTCAAGCTTGGGCGATCCCAGGAGCGCTCTGGCAAGGTAGTACGACTGGATTTTGGGTTGGTGAAGTGGTGGGTGCGTTACTGGCTGGTTTAGCAACGCAACGAGGGGCTACTGACAACTGATAACTGATAACTGTACGGGCGGGTTTTGACCTTAGATTTACAGATTGGATAGTGGATCTTGCGCGCACCCGCTCCTATGTCCTGTACGGGCGGGTTTTGGGCAAAGCTGGATTGACACAAACGCTGAATCTGTTGCTAAACCCGCCCCTACGATAACTGATAACTGTTCACTGGTCGCTGGTTGCAGTAGGTGTTTGCAAGCTCTCCCAACTCTTCCAGGTATTGGTATTTGTGTCAAAACAGCGCCAGCTCGACCGTTCTGCTTCTTGGTAGCAAATCAACACGCGGTGGCTATATGGGTAGCTGCTACTGATGTAAGACACTACTTGTTGTAGAGGGGCTGTTTTGCGACTGAGCCGCCTAGCAACAGCCTGGTTGGGGCATTCAATTAACATGGCTGAGTGTCCGTCAATGTAGGTGAGAGAAAAGACAGACATGCGCAAAATTGCCCGCAACCAACTTTCCGTATGGTCAAAATACTCGTCTACAATCCTGTTAGTAAATGCTCTTTGCAACGAACGGTCGTTGGAGTTGGGTTTGAGAGAGTCTGACATAGTGACGCTTGTGAGTGGCTGGCTTGAGGTTAGATCGAAAATGTTGAGAGTGACAAGTAGGCAATTCCCTTCGGGGTAGCTTCGCTTCACGCGCAACCAAGCAGATTTTTTCTATTTGTAACAGAAAAATTCCTGTGGATGCTTTTTGTTTTGATTTTGCCAATCTCTCTTGGTAGAATGCATCCGTAGATCTTCTCATATAGCTATGTCTGCGGAAACGTCACTAGATAACACTTTGGGAGCAGATGCCGTCGATCGCGCAATTGCGGATGGGATCGATTTGGACGGCTCCCCAATTCCTCCTGTCAAGTTGGAACTTTACCATCAAGTCATGGCGCTAGAAGCAGGAAGACAGCGCAGTGGCGTGTCAAATACAATGCGATCGCGGATCGTGCGCATCGGTGCGAAGCACATTTCCCAAGCGGAACTCAACCAAATGCTACTCGATGCTGGTTTTGCACCACTTAAGGATAAGGAAGTCGCTTTTTATTACGGGAATAAATAGAAGACAAAGGGGACAAGGAAGCAGAGGCAGCTGGGGGACGCAAGGTTGCTAAGGAAGCTGAGGGAGCAACACTGATAACTGATAACTGATAACTGATAACTGATAACTGCTCCCTCAATTACCACTCATAGCCGCGCTCGACCCAATAATACCAATCTTCGATCGCTTCTAACGTGTCGTCATCAACTTCCATCGGTACGACATCATATAAAGGTACGGCAAAAGTATCTTCCGTACCCTCTTCTTGATAAACGATTTCTACATACATATCGTCTTGGCATTCTTCTTCCGATGCCATTCCGATAACTTCGACTTCTTCACCTTCGATTTCTACTTCATCTTCCGAGTCAATCGGACGCTCTTCTGAAATCCAGATGGCGTTGAAAGGAAATTTAATCTTGTTATCGAGATAGTAATACCAACCTAGTCGCCGTTCTTCTTCGTCATAAGCATCAACGACGACTTCCATTTCGATTCTTTCTTCTCTGCTTGCGTCGATTTCCAACTCGGACATGGGAAACCTCACCACAATGGGCTGAGCGTGAACATTACCAAGCACAAACATTCTAGATGCTAGCAATACTAGCTAGACAATGAGGTTAAAAATTTTAAAGCGCCAAGTGTAGAAATCATTGCAGAAAGATGAATTTAACTTTACCTTAAGTTGCGATCGCGTCAACAGTTTTGCAACTCATTTCTAAGAGGGCGATCGAATTAGAAATATTTGCCAGAACTGAACCACAAACTCCGGCAAATTGTTGGCAACCTACCAACCCCAACTACCAAGAACACCTTTAAATGGTCCAACAATATCGCTCGTAATCCAGCCACCATAAAAGTTCCCTGGCTGAGGCTGTACTTTTTCCCCATCGACATAGCAAGCATCCATGACATGGGCATAAAAAGCTACATAATCCTTAACTGTGGCAAAGCTTGGCGTTGGGTCAGGATAAAACCAGGCTGCATTCTCAGCCTGTTTGTCGCCGACAACAATAGTGTAATATCCTGCTCGACCTTTCCATTCGCAAAAACTCGCATTGGGTGTTCTGACGAGGTACTCCATTTTAATATCGCTAGGAGGGATATAGTAAACCGGGGGATGGCTGGTTTCGAGTACACGCTTGGCATGGCGAGTATTGGCAATTTCTACACCATTGAAAATAATTTGAATCTGCTTGTTAACATCCTCCAGGCGAGGAGGTCTGGGGTAATCCCAGACTGATTCTTGACCGGGAGCAGGTTGAATGCGTTGAGGATGCGCCATGCTAGTTTTCTATGTGATGAATGTTACTGTAGGGGCGCACGGCTGTGCGCCCCTACTATAAATCTGCGTCCTTACTATAAATCCTTGTGAGTGAAAGATTTAGCATTTGTCCCCGTGTAGGTAGCAGCGATGTGTCCGTCGCCTGTAAGCTGGTATTTATATGTAACTAATCCTTCTAAACCAACAGGACCACGGGGTGGCAATTTGTGTGTGCTGATGCCAACTTCTGCACCAAAGCCGTAACGGAAGCCATCAGCAAAGCGAGTCGAACAGTTATGATAAACCCCCGCTGCATCGACTTGGGCTAAAAATGTTTTTGCCGTTGTCGGATCTTCAGTGACGATCGCCTCTGTGTGTCGCGATCCATAAGTATTAATGTGGGCGATCGCTTCTTCTAGAGAATCTACTACCTTAATTGCTAAAATCAAATCGCTGTATTCCGTCGTCCAATCTGCCTCGGTTGCTGCGGCTACATCAATAATTTTGCGAGTGCGATCGTCACCGCGCAATTCTACCTGGCGTTCTTGTAACGCACGGGCAACTAGCGGTAGAAATTCAGGGGCAATATATTGATGTACTAATAGAGTTTCTATCGCATTGCAAGCAGCGGGATAATGGGTTTTGGCATCAACAGTAATCTCTACTGCCTTGGCAATATCAGCTGCTTTATCTATGTAAGCGTGACAGATACCATCTGCATGACCTAAAACAGGAATGCGGGTATTTTCTTGTACGAAGCGCACGAAAGAGTTAGAACCCCTTGGAATAATCAGATCGACATATTCATCTAATTGCAACAGCGCCATTGTCTCTTCTCGCGTTGTCAGCAATTGGACTACGGCTGGGTTAATTTCTGTTTGAGAAAGTCCGTGGTGGATCGCTTTGACGATCGCCTCGCAAGATCGCACGGCTTCCTTACCACCTTTGAGGATGACACCATTTCCCGATTTAATCGCTAATAAAGAGATTTGAATTGCTGCATCGGGTCTAGCTTCAAAAATGACACCTAATACTCCCAGAGGGCAAGTAACGCGCTGAAGAACTAACCCTGTATCGAGTTCGCGATGAATCTGCACCGCACCCACGGGATCGGGTAATTTGCCCACATCTCGCACCCCCGCGATCGCACTTTTGAGTTTAGTTGCATCTAATTTGAGGCGGTTGTAGAGTGGTTTGGCAATTCCTTCCGCTTCAGCTGCTTTGCAATCAGCTGCATTTGCTGCCAAGATTTCCTCACTGGCGGCTGCTAACGATTGGGCGATCGCTTCAATTGCTCGATCTTTTGCTTCGGTAGATAAGACTGCGAGTTGACGCGCTGCATCGCGAGTAGAAAGAGCGATCGCACTGAGGGAATGGGATTCGATCTGGGTGGCAGTCATGAATCGATCTCAAAGATATCCAGCCAAAGTGTAACAAATATCAGTTATCAGTTGTCAGTTATCAGTTGTCAGTTATCAGTTGACATTTACTACTAATATTGAGTTTGCATGGGTTGGTAATGGGTAATGGGTAATGAGTAATGACAGACAAAATTACGGTGATTCAAGGCGATATTACTCAGTTGCAGGTGGATGCGATCGTTAATGCTGCCAATAATTCACTGTTGGGTGGTGGCGGCGTAGATGGGGCAATTCATCGCGCGGCTGGCTCCCAGTTGTTAGCAGAATGTCGTCAGTTAAGGGGGTGTGCCACAGGTGCGGCTAAAATTACTCAAGGGTATAACTTACCCGCCAAGTGGGTGATTCATACTGTTGGTCCAGTGTGGGAAGGTGGCGATCGCGGTGAGGATGAACTTTTAGCAAGTTGTTATCGCAGTAGCTTGACTTTAGCAGTGCAACATGGAATTAAAACCATTGCCTTTCCTGCTATTAGTACGGGCGTGTATCGCTTTCCGATCGATCGCGCCGCACAAATTGCTGTGAGAGAAGTTCAGGCTTTTTTGTCTACCAATGATTCGATCTCGCAAGTCATTCTTGTCTGTTTTAGTCAATCGACATGCGATCGCTTTCTTAAAGCATTGCAACAAGTGGGTGAAACATCGCTAAATTAGATCGGCGTATCTGTTTTTGTCGGGAGTCGGTAATCATTGTAGAGACGTTACATGTAACGTCTCTACAATGTGGTTTGTCCCCTTGTCCTCCTTATCCCTTCTAACTTGGAGTGAAATAATGTCAAAACTGCCCAGCAACAAGATCGATCCCGCACCCATGACGGCGGATGTTAGCGTTGTGGATTTGATCGATAATTACTTCACGGCATATAACTCTGCAAGATTACGGGAAATCTGCCAGTTGTTGAGTCGAGAAGTGTTTCGCGAGGATGTCACTGTAGGCTTGAGCCTATCGGGAGCCATGACCCCTGCTGGATATGGAGTTTCTGCCTTAGCGCCCCTGATTCGGCATGGTTTTATCGATTGGGCGATCAGTACTGGTGCTAATCTCTATCACGATATGCACTATGGGTTAGGTTTTGAACTGTATAAAGGTAATCCGTTTGTAGACGATGTGAAGTTGCGTCAGGAAGGCACGATTCGCATTTATGACATTATGTTCGGTTATGACGTGCTGCTGGAAACGGATGCTTTCATTCGTAAGATTCTTCAAGCGGAACCTTTCCAAAAATGCATGGGAACGGCAGAATTCCACTACTTGCTGGGTAAATACATCCGTGAAGTCGAAAAGCAAATTGGAGTGAAGCATTCTTGTTTGCTGGCGACGGCTTATGAATGCGGCGTACCGATCTATACTTCTTCGCCTGGAGATAGTTCGATTGGGATGAATGTTGCGGCTTTGGCTTTGGAAGGCTCGAAATTAATTCTCGATCCGTCGCTAGATGTCAATGAGACAGCCGCGATCGCCTATTCTGCTAGAGAATCGGAAGGGAAAAGCGCAGCGTTGATTCTCGGTGGTGGTAGTCCCAAAAATTTCTTATTACAAACTCAACCCCAACTTCACGAAGTACTAGGGTTGGAAGAACGGGGACACGATTACTTTATCCAGTTTACCGATGCGCGTCCCGATACTGGCGGTTTATCTGGAGCCACCCCCAGCGAAGCTGTCAGTTGGGGAAAAATCGATCCTGAAGAACTTCCCAGTACGGTAGTTTGCTACACCGACAGCACGATCGCCCTTCCCCTCGTTACCGCATACGTTCTCAACCAGTGTCCCCAGCGTCCCCTGAAACGCCTATACGATCGCCGCGAACAGATCCTAGAACAACTCCGCACCGATTACTTAGCTGCTAAAACTCAGCCCACAGATAAGATTCCGGCTGCGGTGGCTGATGCTGCTACAGAACAACCGATCGCGACTTATCCCTGTGGAAGAGTGATTCCACAACATTCTTCGTGAAATTCAAAAGTAAGGTGGGCAACGTCCACCTTACTAAAACATCTTATCTATCATCGGATAGATGAATTTAAAAAATAATATTATTTGAGTAGCAATTAACACCTCGATCGCTAATTATTAAATCTTGTTCTTGTTATTAGAAGACCGCTTCCGCAGACCGTTCTTACCTGAACGGGCGATCGCCGCTTAAGAAAGTGGTGTGTGGCGAGAGGGGTGTGGGGTGTGGTTAGGCACATCAGACTCATCCGCTAGATAGAGTTGCGGGGCAAACAATTCGCACCATTGGCTAGAGGAAAGGAGCTGTTTGGCTTTTTACTATAGTTGGGTGGTTGAGAAAAATTGTGAATAGTTTGACAAATAGACAGTAGAGAGCGCACAGCAGTAATATCTACTTCAAGTAGCGATCGCTCAACTGTATTACATAGACACAAGCCAGGAGCAACACATGACAGCCTCAAACGAACAGCGCAAAATTCGCTATGCCGTAGTTGGATTGGGGTGGATTTCCCAAGTTGCAGTACTACCAGCCTTTGCTAATGCTGAAAATTCTGAATTAGTGGCTCTGATTTCAGACGATCCTACTAAGCGGGAGGAATTGGGCAAAAAATACCAGGTGCAAAAAACTTATTCTTATGCAGAGTACGATCGCTGCCTTGAGAGTGGTGAGGTTGATGCTGTCTATATTGGCTTACCCAACCACCTGCACCGAGAATACACCGTGCGAGCGGCAAAAGCTGGGGTACACGTACTCTGCGAAAAACCAATGGCAGTTACGGAGCAAGACTGCGAGGCAATGATTGCAGCTTGCCAAGATCGTAACGTCAAACTGATGATTGCCTATCGCTTGCATTTCGAGCCTGCAAATATGCAAGCAGTAGAAATTGTGAAATCAGGACAAATTGGCGAACCGCGATTTTTTAGTTCGGTTTTTACCCAGCAGGTAGAAGCGGCGAACGTCCGCGTCAAGAAAGCTTTGGGTGGCGGCGTTCTAGACGATATGGGTATTTACTGCATCAATGCCGCTCGTTATCTATTTCAAGATGAGCCAGTTGAAGTATTCGCTATCAGTGCTAGCAAGCCAGAATCGCGCTTTCAGGAAGTAGCAGAAATGCACAGCGTTATTTTGCGGTTTCCCGAAGATCGGTTAGCGACGTTTACTTGTAGCTTCGGTGCTGCTCCCGTGGCGAACTATCAGATTGTTGGCACAAAAGGAGATTTGAGGCTAGATCCTGGTTATGACTTTCAAGGAGCGCTGACGCACTACTTGACAATCAATGGCAAAACTCAGGAACGGACTTTTCCACCCACCGATCAGTTTGCCGCAGAATTAATTTATTTTGCTGACTGCATACTACAAAACAAAGATCCTGAGCCATCAGGGATTGAGGGTTTAAACGATATTCGCATTATCCGCGCCCTCGATCGCGCTATTGAAACTGGTAACCCTGTCAAGTTAGGCAAGCTAGAAAAGCAACAACACCCCTCAGCCGCTCAAATTATCGAGCGTCCACAGATTCATCAGCCAGAACTAATTCACGCTGCCGATCCTTCAGGAAACTCTTAACGATTAGTCATCATGTCACGAATACTGAATCTGATGCAAGCAAAGGTGATTTTTTGTCCTCTGCTACTATATTTTTAAAATTAAATGCAATATTTTATACTGACAAGTCAAACTACTTTAAAGACTGAAACCCGTTGTTGTGCAAAGCTTTGAAAACGAAAGTAGCTAAGTAAAATCGCTTGCTCTTAGCGATCGGACAACACTCGTGTAATGAGATCGTAAGACTGATGCACGAAAAGATAAGGCTATTTGCCGATCCCGAGCGATTTCAACTCATGAAATAGAGTGGAATAGAGCGACGATCGCTTATGGCAAAGGCTATATTTACGCAAGTATCACTCAATTCTTGACGCTAACATAGTTGTTTTACAGCGCAAACAACACGTATATGGACAAGAAAAAACGATTATGCGCAAAAAAGTTAATTTTAATTATTAATAAAGAATTGAGATTTTTAAGTAGTAAAATTTGCTACATAACTTTTCTTTAACTACGCACACACTTTTTTTAAAAGCTTCTTTTTCGTGAGAATTCTATTACAAATCATTAGAAAAGCTTGGCAAATATCTAAGCATGATTCTGGAAAGTAGCAAACTCTGCCTGTAGTGATTAAGTAGAGTAGCCTTTATATCATATTTTGTCATGCAGTTAGCTAATCGCGTTGCAATTCCACTGCGGACTCTGACTTTACCTGAACAAACCCCCGAGCAACAAAGCATAATAGTATTTCACTCTACAGGCTCTTCAAATTCACAATTATCACGCCCTCACTCTCATACATTTTTTGAACTTTTTTTTGTTGAAGAGGGTGAAGGTTGGTATTCAATAGGCGATCGCCCTATTTGGGCTAAACCTGGAGATCTATTTTTACTCGCTCCTGGTGAGGTTCACGATCCGAGTGGACTCGATGATGCAACTAAGTGGGTTGTTGGTTTTAGTGCCGAAGCTCTTAACCCTACCCGTGCTGAAGCCGATATGCTCTTAATGTTACCCGATCGCCTGCTAAACTCATTTGTTCAAACTGAAAATGCCCGAACCAAACACTATTACGTTCCAACTGAGATTCGATCGCGTTGGTTAATTCTGTTGGAACAGCTCAAAAGCGAACTCTGCGATCGGGGATTTGGTTCTACTGAAGCAACCCGCGCTCTGTTAATTCTATTACTGATAGAAACTGCTAGACTCGCTGCATCTGAACTACCTGAATCAAAAAAATCTTCGCCGCAAGCTCGCCCCATAGTAAAACAAGTTTTGTGCTTCATTGATGCTAATTATCGCAACTCCATCGGACTGCAAGAAGTGGCTAAAGAGGTTAACCTTTCTCCTGCTTATCTCACTGATATGATTCGTCGAGAGACTGGTAAAACTGTACTAAGTTGGATTGTCGAACGTCGGATGACAGAAGCTCGTCGCTTGCTTTTAGAAACCGATCTGGCTGTCATTCAAATTGCTGAAGCAGTTGGCTATTGTGATGCGGGTTATTTCAGTCGCCTATTTCGACGACTGAACGGCACAACCCCCCAGGCATGGCGAGTTATGTATCGCGGCTAGCATAAAAGTTAACAATCAAAAGTTAACAGTCAAAAGTAGGGTGGGCAACGCTCACCCTACTGATTATTTGCACTCAAAGATTTGAATGTAAATTAATCTTTCACTTACATAATTTTAGCTAATTGAAGTCACAAGTAGAGTGGGCAATGCCCACCCTACTGATTATTTGCACTCAAAGATTTGAATGTAAATTAATCTTTCAATTGCATAATTTTAGCGAGATTGAGTGAAGAGAAACTACAAGTATAAAATATCGAATCGATCTGCTAATCTTTTTCATAAAAAATGTCCAATTGTACAAAAAAAATGTCCATTGATGTTCGAGTTTATCTTGCATAAACTAGTAAACATAGAACAAATAGAGCAAGGGCGATCGACCAATGTAATGTAGTCAAACGAGCGGAACTTTAAAACATAGTTCTACTTAACAATTTCTTCAGTTAATGCTCTGATTTGAAAAAAATTGATGATTTTGCGAATAGTAGTTTGTGATTTCTGCATTATATCGATCGCAAAGTTGAAATATCGATACATTTTTGAAGGTTGAGATGATGCAATCAGCCCTAATTCGAGGAAAAAAACAATGAGACAGTTTACAATTAGTACGACCCTAATGGGTAACGTGACTGAAATCAGAGAGCAAGAAGCTGCCTTTCATATTAAATGTAGAAGTGGTGACGAACTCGTCGTTAATGTAGGTAGAGAAACCCAATTTCAGTTTGTACAAAATTTAGATGGAATTAACCGCGATCGCTATCCAACTCCAGAAGGCTTTGCTTGGAGTCCGTCACAGTTAGTCAAAAAATATATTCAACGCGATCGCTTAGTTGCCGTCCAAGGAGTTTATCTTGAAGACGATCCCAATCGCCGCCTCGATGCGCGAATTATTAATATCTTACATGCTCCTGACGGCAAATTCCTATTCGAGCAAACGCATTGGTGGTTGGTTCAAATTGCTCGTTTAGCTGATACTTGGTTAGGTTTCTTATTTCCAAATAAGATGACTTATGAAATTGATGATTTCAAACTGTATCAGACTAACTTAAACATTATCGGTTTGCGTACCGATGATAACCTGCAAGAAAGTTCGACGCTATCGCGATTGATCTACGGTCTCTCTTCTGCTTACTTACTCACTGGATGCGAAAGCTATTTATCAGCGGCGCGTGCGGGAGTTCAGTATCAAAGAGAAACTTTTCGCGGCTTAACTAGCGATGGCAAACATTGTTTTTGGGCATCTGGTAAGCGCAAGACAGATTACAGCTATCAACTGTACATGACATCGCAAAATAGTGACGATCTCAACACAATTCCGCTCTACGAACAAATATATGCCTTAGCTGGATTAGCCCAATACTATCGAATTACTCTCGACTGGGAAGTACTAGATGATATTCAACGAACAATTCGTACCTTTAACGATTACTATCTAGATTTTGAATCGAAGTATGGCGAGAATGCTTTTGGAGATTACTTCTCACACCTCGATTATGCAACCCTAAGTTGGGATAATGAGGCGTTAGGTGACAATCAAGCGAGGAAAAATTGGAATTCCATTGGAGACCATATTCCAGCTTATTTGGTCAATCTGATCTTAGCTCTTGAGCCATTGCCAAGAACTTGTGGCAACTTTGAAGAACTTCAGAAGTTTTTAAATATCTGCAAAAAGATTCTCCACACGACCAGCACGATTATCATCGAGCAGTTTCCCGATCCAGATTCGAGCATACCATTTGTGAACGAGAGGTTTTTCCGCAACTGGCAACCAGATCAATCTTGGCGCTGGCAGCAAAATCGTGCCGTGATCGGACACAACTTAAAGATTGCTTGGAACCTGACTCGCGTTGCTAATTACTACTACTTTACAGCTGATAAATCCGTAGCTGAAAACCCAGAAGCGGCAGAGCCAACAAAACAGTTTGCCGATAAGTTGATGAAGCTTGCAGATAAATTAGGTTCGACAATGGCTGAGATTGGTGTCGATCTATTCCGAGGCGGAATTTTTGATACTGTAGAGCGCCATCCCAGCAACGGATTTCCATTAGAATTCCCTTGGAGCAACACAAAAGACTTTTGGCAACAAGAACAGGCTCTCCTAGCCTACTTAATTCTGCATGGTTGCAGTAATGAAGATGAGACGCAAAAGCAAAAGTATTTAGAACTCGCGCAAGAGACAGCCGCTTTCTGGAATTTATTCTTCCTCGATCAAGACAGCAAAGGGATCTTTTTCCGAGTCACCGAAAGCGGAATGCCCATAATTCAAGGTGGTTATGGGAATAAAGGCGGACACGCGATCTCCGGCTACCATGCCTTCGAGCTAAATTATTTAGCTCATATATACGTGAGTTCTTACGTCACGAAACAACCTTTCTGCCTTTACTTCAAACCGAATAAAAATTGTCGGCAGCGCTCGATCAATGTCTTACCTGATTTTGTCAGACCTCATAGCTTGCAGGTTAGCCGCATCAGCATTGATGGTAGCGATCGCGATGATATCGATCCCGATAACTTCCGAATTAATCTGAGCGAAAAAGAATTTCAACTCGGTTCGGAAGCAGAAATCGTCGTACAACTGAAGCCTTTAAGCGCGTAGGAGCAAACACATGACCGCGAGAATGCTTGAAGGCAAGAAAATCGCCGTACTGGTTGAAACTGAATACATTCCCTACGAGATTGAAGCATATCAAACACGCTTTGCCGAACTAGGTGCAACCGTAGATTTGATGTCTCGGCTATGGGAACAGCCCAGCGTTCGCTTTGCCGCTGATGTCGATAGCGTAGAAGTAGCAGATCGGATCAATAGACAGGAAGCGCCCCTTGCAACATTAGAAGTCAACATAGACTTTCAAAACGTAGATCTCAATGAATATGCAGCTGTCATCATGGCTGCAAATTACACCAGCGTCCGCCTGCGCTACTTTCAACCCCCACAAGGACAACAAATCAGTCCAGAACAGACTCGCACCGCTCCAGCAGTCCAATTCTTCGCTAAAGCAATGGCGAATCCCAAAATCATCAAAGGGCTGCTGTGCCACGGGTTATGGTTGCTTACACCAATGCCAGAGCTACTGAAAGGACGACGAGTGATTTGTCACGAAGTTGTCTTAGCAGACATCACGAATGCAGGTGCAATTTACGTACCACCCCCTGCTAATTCCGAGCCAAACGACCCCAAAAATATTGCGATCGACGGCGACATGGTAACGGGACGAGCAGGACATGATGTTCACGCATTTATCGATGCGATCGCGACTCAAATCAAGCAGAATTCGGAATACCCCTGCGGGGAAGCAAGCTACGGAATTCGGAATTCGGAATTAACTACGCACTAATGTGCGGGCGGTTTTACCTAACAAATAACTTGTGTGGTACAGAAATCTAGGAACAAACTCGCCCCTACAACCAATTACCAACTACCAATTACCAATTACCAATTACCAATTACCAAAAGAGGTTCCAATGACTAGAAAGATTTTGATTATTCTATCGGAATGGGGTTACTGGGGCGAAGAATTGATCGGTCCCCTAGAAACCTTCGATGCTGCTGGGTATCAAGTGGACTTTGCAACGCCAACAGGCAAAAGACCTGTAGCCCTCACCCCTAGCATGGATGCTACATTCGTCGATCCGCCTTTAGGTCGCCCTGTCGTTTCTCAAGAAATGGCAGAGAAAGTCCGCGCTATAGACGACCCCAATAACCCCCGCTTAAATAATCCAATCAGCTTGAGAGATTGGCTACCTGAAAGACCTTATTGGAGTTCTCCTAAATTTCTGCGGGAAATGGAAGCCTACTACCGCAGACTTGAGGAAATCCGCGCCAAAGATTTAAGTCAATACGATTCGATGTTAATCGTTGGTGGTAGCGGTCCTCTGGTGGATTTGGTCAACAACCAAAGAGTCCACGATTTGATCCTCAACTTCTATCAAATGGATAAACCCATTGCTGCCGAATGTTATGGCGTTCCCTGCCTTGCCTTTGCCCGCGACATCAACGATCGCAAAAGCATTATCTGGGGCAAGCACGTTACAGGTCATTGTTTGGAATATGACTACAAAGACGGTACGGGATTTATGGGAGCGAACGTCAATCCTAACTTAGGTGATATTAACTTCGGTCCTCCGTTCTATCCACTAGAGTACATTCTGCGCGATGCTACGGGACCAGAAGGGCAATTCCACGGTAACGTCGGGCATGAAGTTTCAGTCATTGTCGATTACCCCTTCGTCACAGGTCGTTCCACCCCAGACTCCTATGCAACTGGTCAGCGGTTGGTAGAGGTTTTGGAAAAGGGATTGAGACGGTACGGCTGGTAGTGGAAGAGGACAAGGGAGACAAGGGAGACAAGGGAGACAAGGGAGAAATTACAGGTTACTGGTCACTGCTCCCTGCTCCCTCTCTAAAAGGAAAAAATCATGGAAAAAAGAAACGGTAGATTTGCAATTATCGAGCAATTACTTGCTGATGGTATCCGCTACATGTTCGGCAACCCCGGTACATCTGAAGAGGGGTTTCTCGATGCACTCAGCGATTATTATCCAGAATTTGAATACATTCTTGCCTTACAAGAAACGATCGCGGTAGCGGCTGCTGATGGCTACGCTCGCTCTACTAAAAAGCCTACTGTCGTGCAACTGCATAGTGGCGTTGGTCTGGGTAATGGGATCGGAATGTTGTATCAAGCAATGCGCGGTCATGCGCCGCTAGTGGTACTGGCGGGTGAATCTGGCATCCAATACGATGCGATGGATGCGCAGATGGCAGCAGACTTAGTAAGTATGGCAAAGCCCGTCACTAAATGGGCAACTAGGGTCGTTCATCCGAGTTCGCTGCTGCGGGTATTGCGTCGAGCGATCAAAATTGCCGCTACGCCACCGATGGGTCCGGTTTTTGTCTCTCTGCCAATGGATGTGTTGGATGCGCCAAATGAGGAAGAAGTCGTTCCCACCTCGATCCCCATTACGCGAGTTGCTCCCGAACCGGAGGCGATCGCGAAAGCAGCAACAATGTTAGCTACAGCATCCAAACCACTGATTATTGTGGGCGATGGTATAGCTTATTCCGACGCTCAGGTAGAATTAACCCGCGTCGCCGAATTAACTGGCGCTCAAGTCTGGGGTTCGGATTCATCGGAACCAAATATGAGTGCAACCCATCCGTTGTTTGGTGGCTTGCTAGGTCATATGTTTGGCGAAGTCAGCAGTCGCATTACATCTCAAGCTGATGTCGTGCTGATCTGCGGTACATATGTTTTCCCCGAAGTCTTTCCTGCATTATCCGGTGCGTTTGCACCTAATACAAAAATCATTCATATCGATCTGAATGCTTACGAAATTGCTAAAAATTTCCCTGTAGATCTCGGTATAGTCAGCGATCCGAAAATGACCCTTGCTAAATTGGGTGCTGAATTAGAAAAAATAATGACTGCCGAGCAAAAGCGGCTAGTCGGTCAAAGAATTGCCCAAATTGCTGAAACGAAAAAGCAGCACATGACGGAACAGTTTGAAGCTGACAAAGCTGTGCATGACATAGTACCTCTGCATTTATCACAGTTTGCTGAGGAACTCGCCAGACATTTACCACCAAACGCGATCGTCTTCGATGAGGCTATTACTCATTCTGAAGAGCTGTGTCGCTACATTCCACCAACGACGCTGGGACATTATTTTCAGACACGGGGTGGTTCCCTCGGTGTGGGTATTCCTGGTGCAATTGGGATTAAGCTCGCCCATCCCGATAAAACGGCGATCGGTTTTTCGGGTGATGGTGGCGCAATGTACACGATCCAAGCATTGTGGACGGCTGCTCACCACAATATCGACGCTAAATTTGTCATCTGCAACAATCGCAGCTATCGCATTCTAAAGTTGAATATTTTGCAGTATTGGCAAGAACAGCAGCTTCCGCAAGCCGAATTTCCTGCATCTTTCGATTTATGTCATCCCGATCTGCGGTTTGACGAGCTAGCACGGGCGATGGGAGTACAAGCCGTGCGCGTGGAAACACCAGAGCAGATCAAACCCGCGATCGCTCAAGCTCTGTTCCACAACGGTCCTTTCCTGATCGATCTCGTCATCAGTAATGAAGTCCCAGGAGCGATCGGCTAGGGAGAAGAGAGCTGGGGGAGCAATTCAAAATTCAAAATTCAAAATTCAAAATTCAAAATTAATTCTGAATTCTCCCCATCACACCCCACACCCTACACCCCACACCCTTTCTTCACCATGATTCACCAATTAATATTTGCCCATCCCAGACCAGGGATGAGTGAGAAAGATTTTCAAGACTATTGGATTAACATTCATGCGGTAAATTATGCCAGCAAAATTCCTCAAATTAGAAGGTATTTAATCGATCTCAGAATTCCTTTTGGAGCCGAGCCAGTAGATCCGCTTTTTAGTGGTGTTGCTGAAATTTGGTTAGAAAATGAAGCAGAACAAATTGCTTCGCTTCAGTCTAAAGAGTTTATCGAAGGAGCGCGACGAGATGAACCAAACTGGGCAGCATTTTGGCGGACGGTTGGGCTAGATACTACAGCTCACGTTTTAATGGAAGGCGAACCGCTACAAAGAGATTCTAAGCGCATCAAGCTTTTGATTATGGTGAAGCGAAAAGCTGGAATGCCATTAGCAGAGTTTCGCCAAACTATGTTGCACGGTCATGCTGCTAAAGTTATGAAAATTCCAGGTTTGCAACGCTATCTTCAATGCCACGTTCGCGATAGTTTTTACGCGATCGGTGAGTCTATTCTCGACTGTGTATCGCAACTTTGGTTTGATGATTTATCTTCTCTTGAGAAAGCTTTGAATTCGCCAGAATATGAAAATCTAATTCTACCGGAATTTGGGCATCTTTTTGAAACTAATTACGTTCATAGTATGGTGACAAGTGAAAACTGGATTATTGGTCCAGATTTTCGTTAGAGGAGATTATGTTTATGTCGAAAGCAAGTGTAATTGATTTTTTTAGAGTTTGTCATAGCGATACAAAATTGCTAGAAAAATTCGAGCAGAAAAACTTACCCGAAGTTATTTTTCACGCTAAAAGTTTGGGTTACAGCTTTAATGGTGAGGAATTAGCTGAGGTTATTGGAGGTATGGAAGCTCAGATTATTATCGAGAGAATGGGTGAAGCGATCGGCGCTAATAGTAGTTTATGGCGGAAAATGTGGGGCAAGTCTCGCCTGCACTATGTAGTTGAAGAATTATTTCAGGCTTTTTCTGAGGCAGAACTAAAACAGTTTCTTAACTAAGTTTTTAAACTCGTCAAAATCCTATGGCAAGAATAGAAGTCGTTAATTTTTTACAAAAACTCGTCCACCAGTCCGAATTGCAAACCAAATTAAAAACTCTTCCTAAACTAGAAGTTTTGACATATGCAGCGCAAGCAGGTTATAAGTTCACCGAGCAAGAATTCGACGACACTGTTTGGGAACTTGAGATTTATTTAGCGAATAAATTAGGGGAAAATTTCGATTTGACATTTAGTTTGTGGGAAACAATGTGGGGCAAATACTATCTGGAATATCTCGCTGCCAATGTCATTGATAGTTTATCCCAAAAAGAGATTGATGAGTTTCTAAACCGGTAAAAAAGGTGGACTAGTCAATGAATTTTGAACGTACATTTGATTACATTATTGTAGGTGCTGGCGCGGCTGGTTGTGTCATTGCCTACCGACTGATGAAAAATCTGGGTTGTAGCGTTCTGTTACTAGAAGCAGGCAGTCCAGATAGCAACCCCGCTATCCACAACACAGATATGCAGTCGATGACTTCTCTGTGGGGTTCTAATGCAGATTGGGGTTACTCAACCGAACCAGAACCAGGTTTAGGCGATCGCCAAATCTCGATCGCCCAAGGCAAAGTTTTGGGCGGCGGAACTTCAATCAATGCCATGATGTACATTCGAGGCAATCGTCGCGATTACGATCGCTGGAAATATTTAGGTAACGAAGGTTGGAGTTACCAAGAAATCTTACCCTATTTCAAAAAATCGGAAGATTATGAAGGTGGAGCCTCGGAATATCGAGGTGTAGGCGGACCTTTACACGTCATTAACTATCGCAATCCCGCACCTGTATCCCAGGCTTTCGTGTCAGCAGCGATGGAATTGGGTTATGGGGGTAATGACTGGGACTGCAACGGCGCACAACAGGAAAATGGCGCATTTTTCTATCAATCGACTCGCACGCAAGATGATCGGCGTTGCAGTACGGCTGTTGCTTTTCTCAGACCAATTCTCGGACATCCCAATTTTGCAGTAGAAGTTGACGCGCAAGTCACCCGACTTTTATTTGCTAAACAGCGAGTTATTGGCTTGGAATATCTGCAAGACGGCAAAATTCACCAAGTTAAAGCCGAAGCGGAAGTAATTCTTAGTTGTGGTGCATTTGAATCTCCGAAATTATTAATGCTTTCCGGTATTGGAGCCGCCGAACATTTGCAAGCTCATAGTATTCCCCTTGTAGTTGACTTACCTGGAGTTGGCAAAAATCTGCAAGATCATTTGCTATTTGGAGTTGGCTATAGCTGCAAGCAAGAACAACCCGTACCTAATCTGCTTTCCGAAGCAGGTTTATTTACTTATACCAGCAGCGACATCGATCGCAGTACGAACTCACCCGATTTGCAATTCTTTTTTGGACCCGTACAATTTTTAGAACCTCAGTATCGAGTTGATGGTCCTGGCTTTACTTTCGCACCAATTTTAGTGCAGCCGCAAAGTCGAGGTACTGTTTCTTTAAGATCTAACAATCCTCAAGATTTAGCTGTTTTGCGTCCTAATTACTTGCAATCTGAAGCCGATCTCGATGTGTTAATTCGAGGAATTGAATTATCGAGAGAATTAGTGAATACTCGTGCTTTTGATGAATTTCGCGGTGAAGAATTAGCCCCAGGAATTTCTGTCACCAGCAAAGCAGAATTAAGCACCTATATTCGACAAGTTGCTTCTACTGTCTGGCATCCAGTTGGGACTTGCAAAATGGGAAGCGATCGCGATGCCGTTGTTAATTCTCGACTGCAAGTCTATGGAGTAGAAGGATTGCGGGTTGCAGATGCTTCGATTATGCCCACAATTACGAGCGGGAATACGAATGCTCCTACCATCGCTATTGGTGAAAAAGCAGCCGATTTAATTATTGCCACTCGGTAGTTTAGCAAAACTAAAAACAAAAATTAATGAATGGGGGGCGATCGTGACAGAAACTTTTGATTATATTGTTGTCGGTTCGGGCGCAGCAGGTGCAACCGTTGCCTATCGTTTGAGTGAACTTGCTGATGCCAAAGTCTTAATTTTAGAAGCTGGCGGAACTCAAAATTGGGAAGCTATTGACGTTCCCTACCGCTGGAATGAATTGTTATTGACCGAAATCGATTGGGCTTACATGAGCGTTCCCCAACCAGGATTAGCTAACAGACAAATCTATTCTGCGGCTGGCAAACTGATCGGCGGAACTTCCAATATTTATCACATGATTCATACCAGAGGTAAAGCCGCCGATTTTGATGATTGGGCTTACAATGGTTGTGCTGGCTGGTCTTTCAAAGACGTGCTGCCTTATTTTCAAAAACTCGAAAATCAGGAAGACGACACCAACCCTACTGCGGGTAAAGGTGGTCCAATTAATATCATTGATGCCAAATACGAAGGCAATCCAGCTTCACAAACTTTCATCGATGCCTGTGTAGAACTGGGCTATCCTTACGTCAAAGATTTTAATGCCGAGGATTTTGGGGTTGGTTGGCATCACGTTGATATTAAGAATGGCAGAAGAGCGGGAGTTAGAACGGCATATTTAGAACCAGCTTTAGCTCGTCCTAACGTTACTTTAAGCAGCAATTCCCAAGCAACGAAACTGTTAATTGAAAATCATCGCTGTGTAGGGGTTGAATATCAGCAAGACGGAGCTTTAAAGACTGTCAGAGCCGAGCGCGAAGTGATTGTTTGTGCAGGGGCAATTCAATCGCCAAAATTATTGCTGCTTTCAGGTATTGGTAATCCCGAACAACTGCAACAATTCAACATACCTACAGTAGTCGATTTACCGGGTGTAGGAGAAAATTTTCACGACCATCCACTGATTATCGGTCCGATGGGCATGATGACTGAACCAGGAGCCGATCCTAAAGGTAATATGACCGAAGTTGCCTTATTTTGGAAATCTGAACCGTCGATGCTGGTTCCCGACTTAGAAATTTGTTTGGTGCATCGCGCCCCATTTGGCGAATCATTTTTCGGTAACGTCATCCAACGTCTGCAAACAAATCAACCAATTGCGCCAGTCAGCCAGTTAGTCGATCCGAGAATCATTTTGGCGCTACCTGGTTTAGTGCGTCCGCTATCCCGTGGCTGGGTGCGTTTGGCAAGTAGCGATCCGATGGCTAATCCGTTAATTAACGCCAATTATGGCGCAGAAACATCGGACATCGATCGCATGGTCGAGATGGTAAAAATAGCCCGTCAGATTTATCAAACTCAAGCCTTTACTAAGTTAGGTTTGACAGAAATCAATCCAGGTCCAGAAGTCAACACTGAAGCAGCACTTAGAGATTGGGTAATTAACAATGTCGGTTCCTACTACCACTACGTAGGATCTTGCAAAATGGGTGTCGATCGCATGGCAGTTGTAGACACGCAACTCAAAGTTTACGGCGTGGAAGGATTGCGCGTCGCAGATGCTTCCGTCATGCCTGCCATCCCCTCATCCAACCCTCATACAACAATCGTCGCGATCGGCGAAAGAGTCGCAGATTTTATTAAACAACAGAGGTAAATATGCCAGAACAATCACAAACAGAAATTTTCGATTTAGGTGACTTCCAACTATCAACTGGATTCATCCTTTCTAACGCCAAACTAGCGTATAAAACCCACGGTAAATTGAACGCAGCCAAAGACAATGCGATTTTGTTTCCACATTTTTTGGGCGGAGCGCCAGAAGCTCTAGAAATCTATATTGGCGAAGATCGTCCGCTCGACCCGCGCAAATACTTTATCATCTTACCTGGGTTGTTAGGCAACGGTGTCTCTTCCTCGCCCAGCAACACAGCTCCACCATTCGATCGCGGAGCCTTCCCGCAAACTCATATTGCTGATGATGTTATCGCTCAACATCGGCTCGTCACTGAAAAATTCGGCATCGACGAACTGTATTTAGTCCTCGGCTGGTCTGTCGGTGCGCTGCAAACTTATGAGTGGGCGGTTCGCTTTCCCCACATGGTCAAGCGTGCGGCTTCGATCGCAGGCGCTCCCAAGCCTTCTCCGTGGACTCTTTTGTGGTTGCGCACGGCAATTGAGGAACCGATCTTAGCCGATCCAGCTTGGAACAACGGCTTCTACACCGATCCTCAAGCCGTACAAGCTGGATTGCGCCGTCAAGCACACGTCATGGCGCTGACACTGCCTCCACTCGGATTCTACCGTGAAGGCGAAGAAGTCTGGCGGACGATCGGCTTTGCTTCTATGGATGACTTCGTTTCTCGTTTCTGGGAAGCCTTTATGCTGCCCCAAGACCCTAACAATTTGGTGAATCAATCGCGCAAGACCCGCGCCGCCGATCCCAGTGCTGGTGGCGATCTATCTGCCGCACTCAGCCGCATTAAAGCACAAATGTTTGTAGTTGCTTTCACTGGCGATCGCATGTTTCCGCCGGAAGAATGCCAGCGTGACGCTGAAAGGATTCCCAACGCTAAATACTGGGAAGTTAACAGCATCGGCGGACACTTGACCACATTCTCCCTAACCGAGCAAGACAGACAGGCAATGGATGATGTGCTGCGGCAAGTGCTAACAGCTTAGAAATGGGAGCAGGGAGAAGAGAGCTGAGGGAGCTGAGGGAGCTGAGGGGGACAAGGGGGACAAGGGGGACAAGGGGGACAAGGGGGAACTCGCTCTTCCCCGCGACCGAAGGGAGTGGGGATTAGGGGCGAAGGGGGACAAGGGAGCAGGGGGACAACTACCAACTACCAACTACCCATTACCAATTAACCTCGCGTGCGACTTTTTTCTTAGCCCCCTTTTTAAGGGGGTTGGGGATCGACAAACTACACCACTCACGAAGAGATCCCCCCTAACCCACGCCACTTTGCTCAAGTCGGGAAACCCGCCCACGCAAGTGGCTCCCCTTGAGAAAGGGGGGAACAAGAGCAAGAGACAGTTACACGTTGCGTAATTACCAACTACCAACTACCAATTACCATCTGCATTCCTTTTACAAGCAATTTAGTATCTTCGTAGGAGACAATAAATGTATATCGGTCGCGATTGGTCAATCGAGCATAACCAGCGGGCAAAAGTCAAAAACGCCGAACTCAGATATGCGCTGGTGGGAAGTGGCGAACCCGTACTTTGCATTCACGGCACGAATATTGCTGACAGCCTGATTACGCCACTGCAATTTTATCCCCAGTTGTTTGAAAAATACCAGTTTATTAGCTACTACAGAGCTGGCTATAACGGCAGCACGCTAGAAAAAGATAGTTTGAGTATTGAAGAAGGCGCAGAACACGCTAAACAATTGCTGGAGCATTTAGGGATTGAAAAAACACATATTCTAGCTTTTTCCTTTGGTGGTGTGATTGGCTTTCAATTCATGCTTTCCTATCCTGAGATGGTACATTCTGCCATCCTGCTCGAACCATACTTGCCGAGAGAAGCTCCAGAGGCAGTTGAAGCAAACGTGAATGCCTTTAACCGAGCGATGGATCTGTTTAAAGCTGGCGATCGCCTGGGTGCGGCTCAGCGCTACATGGTAGATGTCTGCGGACACAGTTTTTTGAGTGCTGTCGATCTGACAAATCCAATTGATGTATGGGACAGAGTTGCTGTTGATGCCAATATCGCTTTCACAATTGATTTCCCGGCAATTTCCAATTGGGGATTCAGAATGTCAGAGGCAGATCGGCTAGTCGAGAAAAAACCAACTATGCCAATCTTAGCGGCGATGGGACTGGATAGCGAAGCGGCAATGCCTGGTTTTCGGGAAACGCAGCAGTTTCTGATGGACTGGCTGCCGCAAGCCGAACGGTGCGGCATCATGAATGCAACTCACGGGATGCAAAGTATGAATCCTGTAGAAGTCGGACAAGCTGCCCTGGCTTTTCTCCAGAAGCATCCAATGGATTGAACGAAATGCTTGTGATATTGTGTCCTTCTATTATTGCTTTTTGACACAAAATTATGCAGACACGCACTCTCGGCAACAACGGTTCCAATGTCTCTGCTCTCGGTCTAGGGCTGATGGGGATGTCAGACTTCTACGGTCCCGCTGACCAAGCTGAAAGTATCGCAACCATACACGATGCGATCGCAGCTGGAATTACGTTATTGGATACAGGAGACTTCTACGGATCGGGTCATAATGAGATGCTTTTGCGCGAAGCCCTGAAAGGTCGCAGGCGTGAAGATGTCTTTATCGCTGTCAAATTCGGGGCGATGCGATCGCCTAACGGTGGTTTTATTGGTGTTGATTGCCGTCCCGCCGCCGTGAAAAACTTCCTCGCCTACACGCTCAAACGGCTGGGAACTGACTACATCGATCTTTACCAACCAGCGCGGATAGACCATACAGTACCGATTGAAGAGACAGTCGGCGCGATCGCCGAAATGCTTAAAGCGGGCTACGTGCGCCATATCGGGCTTTCAGAAGCAGGAGCCGAAACCCTGCGCCGCGCCCAAGCCGTTCACCCGATTAGCTGGCTGCAAATTGAATATTCGCTCCTCAGTCGCGGCATTGAAACTGAGATTCTGCCGACAGCTCGCGAACTCGGCATCGCAATTACTGCCTATGGAGTCCTGTCGCGCGGTCTTTTGAGCGGTCACTGGTCGAAAGAGCGATCGGCAACAGCCCGCGATTTTCGCGCCCACCTGCCCCGCTTTACGGGCGCAAATCTAGATTGCAACCTCGCCCTCGTCGAGGCGTTACGGGCGATCGCCCACGAGAAAGGGGCGACAGTGGCTCAAGTCGCGATCTCCTGGGTTTTAGCGCAGGGAGCCGATATTATTCCGCTGGTTGGCGCACGTCGGCGCGATCGCCTTGCTGAGGCGCTGGGTGCGTTGGAAATAGAGCTGTCTGTGGCAGATCTCGCTCGAATCGAAAAGGCAGTCCCAACAACTGCGGTGGCGGGCGATCGCTACGATGCCGGACAGATGGCTATGCTCGACAGCGAAAGAAAAACATAAAGACGTTAACAAGAGTTTTGCTATGCCTACCATTCAATTTACATATTGCACGGGATTAAGAAGAGAGATTTTTGCCAACGTCCGCTTAACTGGTAACTGGGACGGCAACGGACGCTATTCGGAGCAGTGGACGACTATCCCCATGCAACAGGCTATTGGTGAAGATGGTTGTCCCTGCTTTACAACAACAGTTGAGTTAGATGATTCGCAAGTTGGTTGGTTATTTCGTTGGGGTGTAATTTTAGATAGTTCAGCAGGCGCAGATCGGTGGGGCATTGCCACTGAGATTAACGATAGTAATTCGAGCGATCGCTACCGCAGTTTTACACTACAACCTGACAGCGGTAAACCGCAACCAGAAAGCTATTACCTCACCCATTCCCGTCTTCTGGGAGCGCAAAAATACTATAACGATGCTCCCCAACCAGCGATTCAATTTGCCGTTTGGTCGCCTAACGCTCAGAATGTGGAAGTAGTTTTTGGTGGCACTAGCGGTTACATAGGTGATGACGGTTCTGGTATCGACTCCTCTCGCAGTACTCTGGCTTTGTCTCGACAAAATAACGGCATTTGGCTAACAAATATTGCTAATTCCGCCCTGGCTAATTTTTCTAATTTCGACCATCTGCCCTATATGTATCGGATTACGAAACAGAGTGGCAGAGTAGAATACAAAACAGATTTATATTCCCGCTGTCAGATAGGGCAAGGAAATATCAATCCCAACGGCGCAGCTTATACTGGCGATTACCGCGAACTCGATGGTTCGGTGAGTTGTTCGGTGGTTGTCGATCCCGATCGCGTTTTGATGCAACCTGGAGATAGCATTACGTCATCTTCACAAGAATTTACCTCTGAAGCAGAGTTTTGGCAAAACGAATTTAATCCTAATCGTCCCCTTCCCCGTCGCGTTGAAGATCTCGTTATCTACGAACTGCATGTTGGTGCGTTGGGATACGGTACGAATCGACCTGGTAATTTTGCCGATGCTATACAACTGCTGCCCTACTTAGTCGATTTGGGTGTCAATGCGGTTGAATTACTGCCCATGTCTGAATTTAGAGACGAGCAAAATTGGGGTTACGAAACATCCCACTACTTTGCTTTAGAATACAGCGCGGGTGGTCGCGACCAATTGAAGCATTTCGTTCGCGAGTGCCATCGTAACGGTATTGCTGTAATTATGGATGTGGTCTATAACCACTACTCTCCAGATGCCGGACGCGCCCAATGGGCTTACGATTCGGACGTTCCCGAACAAAACATCTATTACTGGTACGAGGGCAACTCCAGCAACTATTTCTACTCGGACGGCAGGCATTTCCCAGAAGGCGGATATGTAGACAACATGTCTACTGGTTTCTCTCCCCGCTTTCATGAAGAGATGGTACGGAAGATGTTTATCAGCAGTGCCGCGACTCTATTAGAAGAGTTTCACGTTGACGGTTTCCGCGTCGATCAAACAACTTCGATGCACTCATATAACGTACTACATGCCGATGGTAGACCGTTAGGTAACGTTAATGTTTTTGGGGCTAAATTCCTACGAGAATGGTGTCGGACGTTGAAGCTGATCCGCCCAGATGTGATGTTGATGGCGGAGGATCATTCTGATTGGGATCGAGTCACCGAGTCAACTGAAAATGGTGGTTTGGGGTTTGATGCGGCTTGGTATTCCAGTTTCTACCATAATTTAGTTGGCGATGCCAGCGCTGGAAGAGAATATGCCAAATTAATTCCCACAGCTGGCTATGGTGACAACGATCCGCTAGCAATGGATTATTTTGCAGGCGCGTTAGCAGCATCTGGCAGTCACAAAGTTGTCTACCACGAATCCCACGACGAAGCGGGTAACTCATATTACGACGAAGGTGGTCATCGCGTTGAATCTCGGCGCACGATTGTAGCAGCGGTGAACTCTGCACCCTTAATTGGCGACACGCGGCGCTTTGCTGAGGCACGCTGTCACTTTGCTTGTGGCGTGACAATGTTGAGTGCAGGTACGCCGATGTTTCTCATGGGTGAAGAAATTGGGGCGCAAAAAGCCTACAGATACCGCGATTTCATGAACAACCGCGAAGATTTACTCGGCGAACGGCAAACCAACGGACAGCGATTGTTTCGATTTTATCAGGATATCATTCGATTGCGACTCAACAATTCAGGATTGCGATCGCACAACATTGACATCATCCACGTCCACAATGCTAACCGAGTTATTGCATTTAGACGCTGGGACAACTCCCAAGAATTTTTAATTGCTGCCAGTCTGAATAATAATCCTTTTGGATCGGGATATGCGATCGAATCTTCTCGTCTTGGTAATGGTTCTTGGCGCGAAGTTTTTAATAGCGATGCCGAACCTTATGGGGGAAATAGTGTCGGTAATTTAGGCGGATCTATTGGTTCTAGCACTGGGTGGATTCATGTTGTTATTCCGGCAAATGGATTTGTTGTTTTGCAGCGAATTTAGATCCCCCCAACCCCCCTTCAAAAGGGGGGCAATAAGATTTTTCGTTAGGATCGATTTAGATCTTTTCATCCCTTCTTAAATAGGAGAGTCATAGAACTTTTTGTTGAACCACAAAATTCATCTGCTATCCACGTCTAATTTTTTAACTTTTAACTTTTGACTTTTGACTTACTTTATCATGCCAAAATACACAGTTGAAGATGTTCTAGATATCATTAAAACCTTTACTCCAGAAGAAAAAATTGCCCTGCAATCTCAACTAGCTACAGCTTTAAATTCTCCAGCAGGTGTAACACCTTCAAGTAGAAACCAACAATCTCAATCTTTTGGTAACGTTACCCTTGGTAGTGGCAATACTTTTGATGCCAATCAGATTTCTGCTGAAGGTTCGGTAAACTTAGCCCGTAGTACAAACAAAGGTGAATTTGTTAAACAAGAAATTCAAGAAGCTTTAGACTTATTGCAAACGCTTAAACAAGGAATTGCTCAAACTGAGAAGCTGAATGTATTAGAAAAGAAAAATGCTGAGGCAACGATTTCAGTTGTAGAAGAAGAAATTACTAAGCCCAAACCAGATAAAAATTTACTGACTCAAGCAGGAAGCGCTTTAGAAAATTGTTGTAAAAAAGTAGCAGAATTTGCCGATCCTGCCTTGGCTATTGCGAATATCATCGCCATGATAGTTTAACGGTTATCAGTGACTTGTGACTAGTGACTGGTGACTAGAAAAGAATCCAGCCACTGGTTCCACTAACCACCAGCCACTCACATGACAAAAAATGCTAAATAGTCAACAACAAGTACAAAGTTTTGGTGATATTGCATTAGGCGATGGAAATGTTTTTACGATTAACCAAATCCTCCACGTCACTGCTTCTGCAATTCAAACTCGTCCCCTCAATCCAACATCACCTTATCGAGGACTGAGAAAGTTTGAATTTAATCATAAAGATCTTTTCTTTGGTCGCGATCGCCTGATTGCCAATTTAATTGAAGTCATCAGTCAAAGTAATTTGATCCTACTCTTGGGTGCATCTGGTAGCGGCAAGTCATCCTTAGTTCGAGCTGGAATTCTCCCTCAACTTGCTGAAAAATTAGGTGCTAAATTTCGCGATTTCACATTTACTCCTGACAGAAATCCTTTTGAGTCTTTTCGGATTAGTTTAATTAGCAAAGGCTATAGACAATCCGAAGTAGAAACTGCTTTTGATAATTTTAAATTACCTCTCAATCAAGGTATTCACGCCTTGAAAGAGAAAGATTCGCAATGGCTCATATTTATCGACCAATTTGAAGAGACTTTCACATTATGTCAAGATTTAGAACAGCGCAAAAAATTTATTGATAATTTAGTTGCTATTGCAAAGTCGAATCGCCAATCTGTTAAAATTATCTTAGCAATGCGGGCAGATTTTTTAGATCGTTTTAGTCCCTACCCAAACTTAGGTAAAATTGCACAGCAGAATATTCATCTCGTCACCGATATGCACCCAGATGAGTTGAGACTGGCGATCGAACAACCTGCTGCTCATCATGGTGTTATTTTTGAAGCCGGATTAGTAGAAGAAATTATTCGAGATATCCAAGGACAAGCTGGTTCTTTACCTTTATTACAATATACTTTAGATTTACTTTGGCAAAATGAAGATATTTCAGACCGCACTTTAAATATTAAAACTTATCGAGAACTGGGCGGCGTGCGCGGCGCATTACAAACTCATGTCGATCGCATTTATCAGCATTTACAACCACAAGAACAACTGGCAGCAAAACAAATTTTTCTCAGATTAATCGATTTAACTGCAACAGAAAAAGAATTCAATATAGTAGGAAAAGCTGTCAGTCGTCGTGCCCATCTGACCGAATTTGACAATCAATTAGTTCAAAATATTTTAGATCGATTAATTGATAGCAACTTATTAGTTAGCAATCGTCAAGAACAATCGACTGTAGAAATTGCTCACGAAATTTTAATTAACTCTTGGTCAACTCTGAAAGAATGGATCGAAGATAGTAAAGAAGCGATCGTCATTCGCAATCGATTGTCAGAAGATGCCCAACGCTGGCAAGATGCAGGTACACCCTCAGACGAACTCTGGAATGGTTCTAAGTTGCAACGGGTAGAAGAACTGCGACAGAAGCAAGAATTCGATCGCCTGGGTGGGTTAACTGAGTTAGAAAATCAATTTATCGATGCCAGTATAGCAGAACGCGATCGCCGTCTTTGGGAAGCAGAAGCACGTAGAAAACGTCTACTAATAGCAGTTTCAGGCGCATCTGTAGTTTTTGCTGGGCTATCCCTCTTAGCGGGGATACAGTGGCAACAAGCCGAACGACAGAAAACAATTTTAAGCTTGCGCGAACGGGGAAATCAAGCTACCAACTTACTAAACGTTAACCCAGTAGTAGGGGTAACTCAGGCGATCGCCCTCACTGGTGAAAGTATAGACCGATTTGGCGATCGATTCGCACAGACTTTACCCCAAGTACGTTCTAGTTTACGGGATGCGATCGCCGTACCTACAGAACGCAACGCCCTCAGAGGACATCAGGGTGCTGTTTGGGTAGCTGCTTTTAGCCCCGATGGTCAGTATATTGTCAGTGCTAGCGATGACGGGACGGTGCGGTTGTGGGATAAACAGGGTAATCCCATCGGTCAACCCTTTCGGGGTCATAAAGGTTTTGTTCATTCAGTCGCTTTCAGTCCAGACGGGCAATATATAGTCAGTGGCGGTGGTGACAACACAGTGAGGTTATGGGATAAACAGGGTAATCTTATCGGTCAGCCCTTCCGAGGTCATCGGGGTAAGGTGCTGTCAGTCGCTTTTAGCCCTAATGGACAGTACATCGCTATTGGGGGTGATGATAGCACGATCGGGTTATGGGATTTACAGGGCAACCTCATCGGTCAACCCTTCCAGGGACATCAAGGAGAAGTTTGGTCAGTCGCCTTCAGTCCAGACGGACAATACATTGCTAGCGGTGGTGCTGACAACACGATTAAGCTGTGGGACAAACAAGGAAACCCACGCAGTCAGCCTTTTCGGGGTCATCAAGACCAGGTGTTTGCAGTTGCCTTCAGTCCCGATGGAAAAGCGATCGCGAGTGGTAGTGCCGATAATACAATTCGCTTGTGGGATCTCAGAGGCAATGCGATCGCTCAACCCTTCACCGGACACGAAGATTTTGTCCGTGCAGTCACTTTTAGCCCCGATGGAAAGTATGTTTTGAGTGGCAGCGATGATAAAACGCTGCGGTTGTGGGATTTAAAAGGACATCAAATCGGTCAGCCTCTAATCGGACATGAATATTATCTTTACTCAGTTGGCTTTAGTCCTGATGGAGAGACAATTGTTAGTAGTAGCGAAGATAGTACAGTTCGCCTCTGGAATCGAGCCGATTTTGAAACCGATTCCACTCTGACAGGACACCAAGATACAGTTTTGGCTGTAGCCATTAGTCCCGATGGGCAGTACGTTGCAAGTAGTAGTGCTGACAAGACAATTCAGTTGTGGGATAAATCTGGAAATCCTCTGACTCAGCTACGAGGTCATCAAGGTGCTGTCAACTCAATTGCTATTAGTCCAGACGGACAATTTATCGCTAGTGGTAGCGACGATCGCACGGTACGATTGTGGAATAAACAAGGTAATGCGATCGCTCGTCCCTTTCAAGGACATGAAGATGCTGTACACTCAGTGGCTATCAGTACTGATGGACAACATATAATCAGTGGTAGTGCAGACGGTACAATTCGATTATGGGATAAACAGGGTAATGCGATCGCGCGTCCTTTCCAAGGACATGAAGGTGGCGTATTCTCAGTGGCTATCAGTCCTGATGGACAACAAATTATTAGTGGTGGGAACGACAAAACAATTCGCGTGTGGGATCTAAAGGGCAATCCTATCGGTCAACCCTGGCGTAGACATCCAGATGAAGTCCACTCAGTAGCTTTTAGCCCAGATGGAAAATATGTCGTTAGCGGTAGCCGCGATCGCACGGTACGATTGTGGGATCGCCAAGGCAACGCGATCGGTCAACCTTTTTTAGGGCATGGTAGTCTCGTTACATCCGTTGCTTTCAGCCCAGATGGAGAATATATCGTTAGTGGTAGTCGAGATCGCACGGTAAGACTGTGGGATTTGCAAGGCAATGCGATCGGTCAACCGATGCAAAAACATGAAAGTTCTGTCACCTCAATTGCAATTAGCTCCGATGGGCAACATATTATCAGCGGCAGTTGGGACAAAACAGTACAATTATGGCAAGGTGGTAGTTTCTCAACTTGGTTGAAAACAGCTTGCAACAAACTACAAGCGCATTCCGTTATTACCACACATGCCACAGAAACAGCCAAGATAGCCAGCAAAACCTGTCAAATTAAGTTGTAATTGGTCATTGGTCATTTGTAGCGATCGATGGTTAGTTGTTCTTGGTTTTGACTTTTGACTTTTGACTTCTAATTTCCGACTTCCCTATGGTTTCCTCCCGCAGTATCCCCAACCGCCAGACTATAGAACAGCTGGCTCAACAATTTCCAGAAGTTGATATTGCTTCAGTCGAAACCTGTTTAGCTTTTCTCGATACTACTGCTGAAGTTTATACTGCCCTGGAAACTCATTTTGCCCGCCACGGCTTGTCTGTGGGCAAGTTTACCCTACTAATGCAATTGTTTGTGGCTGGGGAACAGGGACTTACACCTTCGGGTTTTGCCGAACGTGCGGGTGTCACTCGTGCAACTATTACCGGACTGTTAGATGGATTAGAACGGGAAAAATTAGTGCAGCGCCAACCCTATCCCGGCGATCGCCGAATGCTAACGATCCATCTGACTGACAAGGGACGAGAACTCATTTCAAATCTGCTTCCAGAGCATTTTTGCCGCACGACAAGCATGATGTCTCAGTTGACGACAGCAGAAAAAAAGACATTGATCGAGTTACTCGGTAAACTGCGCTCTGGTAGTGCTGCGATGCGCGAACCGTAACTGAAACTGAACCGATTCGCGATCGTGCTGTAGTATATAGTTAGCCGCCTAATTATATGGCAGCTAGCAAAAATCTTGATGCAGTATCGCATAAGACTAATCTACTTAGTCAAATTTGACCTTTGCTACTCGTGCATTCGATACCAACCGAGTTTTACATGATTGGAGGAACTCATGTCTGCAATCGACATCAACAGTGAAGAAACACGATCTAAAGTAAAAACGAAATCAAAAGAAGGGAAATCTCCAAGATGGAGCATTCAGCAAAAGAACTGGGTACTATCATTTCATATTGGGTTTGCGACACTGTGGACAGGAACTGTGTTGAGTATGTTTCTCATTGCATGGAGAAATAAGGACTCAACTAATCCCGATATTCTGTTTGCGCTCAACTCAGTTATCAACCTCCTCGATGATTTCGTTGTGATTCCTGCGGCAATTGGCTCAGTCATTACCGCAACATTGCTTTGTTGGCAAACAAACTACGGATTTTTCAAATTCTATTGGGTAATCGCCAAATGGGTTCTCTCGACTGCATTGATTATTTTTGGAACTTTTTGGTTGTTTCCTTGGGCAAACGCGGCAACTGAGATTTCTCTCGAATCAGGGCTAAAATCGTTTCAAAATCCACTCTATACCTTTGACGCGCTCGGAGTGTTACTCGGAACGCTGATTCAAGTTTTCTTTCTATTCGTCATTGTCGGCATCTCGGTACTCAAGCCGTGGGGAAGACGAACAACCACAGAGAAGCAGGCAAAGCCAACCGCCGCAAGTTAAGTTTTTGTCCAAGGATTAATACTTTGAGTTTGTAACTAGTCGCAGTCTAATTGTCATTTAGCAGCTTCATTATTGTGTTAACGTAAACGTCATCTTACTTCAATTTGAAGTTTAAACATAAGACAGGGTTGATGGTTAGCAATCTCCTATCAACCTTTCTTTATGCTTGCTTTTTATCAGAGGATAAAACATTATATCAAGGTATTGTCTCCGAAATAGTTCTTTTTTTTTACAATTCATCTATCTTAATGGAGCAAGAGGACTCCCGTTACAGTCGCAGACTTAACGGGAGATGAATTGCGACCAACATAAAACTGAGCGCAGCAAATCATTGTTTTGACTGTTCTTGGTTCTCAACGTAATTTTTTAATTGTTCAACTGTGACACCACCGCAGCTAGCTACAAAATACGCACCAGTCCAAAAGTAAGGTTTGTTGTAGAAGTATTTTTTAGCCAAACAGGGAAACTCTTTGCGAATTAATCTGCTGCTCACTGTTTTGATATTTCCAATGAGTGTTGAGAGGGGTTTGTCAGGCTTGTAATCAATTAATAAGTGTACATGGTCTGCTTCGCCATTAAATTCCAATAGCTCGCAATCCCACTTTTTAAGGGTGTCCGTGATTATTTCTTTTAGCCTGTTTAAGATTTCTGCGTTAATAGCTTTCCTGCGGTACTTGACGACTAGAACAATATGAGCGTTAAGTTTGTAAACAGACCTGAAACCGTGATTATACATATATTGACAAGGTATAGCGGTAAGTAGTATATTCCCACTAGTTTCGCATAACTTATATTGATGTTAGACGTATTAAAGGTCAGAATTTATCCAAATAAAGAGCAAGAGATATCTTTAGCTAAGAGCTTTGGGTGTTCTCGCTTTGTTTGGAATTTTTACCTCAACAAAACTAATACTCAATATCAAGAAACTGGGAAAGGTATGACTTACTGCCAAATGGCAAAAGACCTAACTCAGTTGAAGAAACTGTCTGATTATGAATGGTTGCAAGAACCAACTGCTGCTGTCCTGCAACAATCGCTTAAGAATCTAGAAACTGCATTTAAGAATTTCTTTTTGAAACGTACTGGATTTCCTAAGTTCAAAAGTAAACATTCTAAGCAGTCAATCCGCTTTCCTGAAAGCTGTTCGATTAAGGAGGGTAGCTTAAAACTTCCTAAACTTGGATTGGTTAAAGTTAGTCTTTCTAAGACTGTCAACAGCAAGATTAAATCCGTAACTGTTTCCAAAACAAGTACAGATAAATATTTTGCGGCGATACTATTCGAGACTGATAAGTTAGCTACTAAAAAACAGGGAAAGATATCAGGAATCGACCTTGGGCTAAATAGTCTAGTAACTGTCTTTGATGGTGAAACCTGTTACAAAGTTGATCCAATCAAACCCACTAGAAAATACGCTAAAAGACTAAGAGTTAGACAAAAATCTTTATCTCGTAAAGTCAAGGGATCTAACAATAGGCGTAAGGCAATCAAAGTAGTCGCTAAAGTTCACGAAAAAATATCAAACACAAGACAAGATTTTCTCCATAAACTCTCACGAAAGTTAGTTGACGATAACCAAGTCATAGTAACTGAGAACCTTTGTGTTAAAGGATTAGCGCGTACCAAGTTAGCCAAGTCAATACATGATGCTGGTTTTGGAATGCTGCTTAATTTCATCAGCTACAAACTAGAGAGAGAAGAAGGTAACTTCATCCAAGTTGACAGATTCTTTCCCAGTACAAAGCTTTGTTCATGTTGTGGTCATAAAAATGATTTGCTGAATTTAAGTATCCGTGAGTGGATTTGCCCAGGTTGTCAAACAACCCACGACAGAGATGAAAATGCCTCACGAAACTTGAGAGCAGAAGGGATAAGAATACTGTCAACAAATACTGTGGGACACACAGAAATTCAAGCTTGTGGAGAAGCAGTAAGACTCGTTGGTACTTGTACCAAAAAGCGTGTTTCTGAGAAACAAGAATCTCCCGCTACATTGCGCGATTCAATTAGCGGGGGAGTGTCAATTTTCTAAGCTAAATTTGTTCATAAGTTTCCTAATTCACTTTTTAACAATTCTAATATTAAAAATCTTAAATACTAATTATATCAGTATTATCTTAGCAAAATTTGTATTGTATTCAAAAACTTTTGCTAACAAAGCACGCATTACATAAAGTATAACCATCGCCACGAACAAACTACTTACCTTACTGTCAATTCCATTATTTTTCAAGTCCTGAACTTTTCTGTCTTAACAAAATATAGCTTCTAGCAGAATATAGAGACTAGATTGCTTCCTAAAGTAGTACTTCAACTTACTATTACCTACTAGTAAACTGTTCGAGGACTATTTTAAGGTTTTTTTAAATTTAGCTTTAAGAGCTACTAGAGGTAGTTGTGAAGCTGCAATCTGACAGCAGATACATGCTAAAGCTACTATAAAAAGTTATGACAATTATTCTAGTCACGGGTTCGGCAGGATTAATTGGTTCTGAATCAGTGAGATTTTTCTGCGACCGGGGTTATACCGTTGTAGGAATTGATAATAATATGCGGCAAACATTCTTTGGGGAAAATGCCTCAACTAAATGGAACCGCGATTTGCTATTAGAAAAATATGAAGAACGCTACATTCATCATAATATTGATATTCGCGATCGCGAGGCAGTTACCAAACTATTTCAAGACTATGGCACAGACATTAGCTTAATTATTCATACAGCAGCTCAGCCTTCACACGACTGGGCAGCTCGCGACCCCTACACTGATTTTACAGTCAATGCTAACGGCACTTTGATCTTACTAGAAAATACCCGTCAAATTTGTCCAAATGCAGTTTTCATTTTTTGTTCTACTAATAAAGTTTATGGAGACAAACCGAATTTCTTACCACTAATCGAGCAAGAGTGGCGTTGGGAAATTGAGGAAACGCACCCATACAGTGTTGGCATTGATGAAACAATGTGTATTGACCAATGCAAACACTCTTTGTTTGGAACTTCCAAGGTTGCAGCGGATGTATTAGTCCAAGAATACGGACGTTACTTTGACATGAAAACTGCTAGTTTTCGAGGTGGATGTTTAACAGGTCCTAGTCACTCAGGTACTGAATTACATGGGTTTTTATCTTATTTAATGAAATGCACGATGTTAGGAAAACCCTATCGGGTTTATGGCTATAAGGGTAAGCAAGTCAGAGACAATATTCATAGCTACGATCTAGTCAATGCTTTCTATCATTTTTACCAAGCTCCTCGAATTGGTGAAGTTTACAACATTGGGGGAAGTCGGTTCAGTAATTGCTCGATATTAGAAGCGATTCAAGAATGTGAAGCGATCGCTGAGAAAAAACTCAATTGGAGTTATGAAGAAGTTAATAGAAGCGGAGATCATATTTGGTGGATTAGCGATGTTCGGAAGTTCCAGCAGCATTATCCAGGCTGGAATTTAACCTATGGCATCAAAAACATTATCAAAGAGATTTACATTCAAAATACGAGTCGTTGGAATTAAAAAATAGCTAGTTTAAGTCGTGCGAATTACTCTCTTAGCTTCATTTATATTGGAGTAGTAGCGATGCAAAAAATATTTCAACAACGAACAGTTAAATTTTTCATTGGTGGAGGTGTAGCAGCAGCACTGAATGTGTGGCTCATTTCTCTATTAATCGATCGCTTAGGGTTTCATACACCTGAATTGCGAAATCTAGCCAATGCAATATCAATGGAGGTTTCCTTATTATTTAGTTTTTTTATCTACCGCATCTGGGTATGGACTGGCGGTGATTGGAGGCTGGAAAAAGTTTTGTGGCGACAGTTACCGCTCTATCATATATCTGCTAGTTCGAGCATAATTATACGTTTAATACTTTTTCCTATCCTCGATTGGTTAAGTCTTAGCCCTCAAAATAATACCCTAATAGGTGTGCTACTAGGTGCTATTCTTAACTATATAATTAGCGATCGCTTAGTATTTCAAACTAGGAAAAAGACCGAGCTGTATTACCCAGAAGGATTAGCACCAGCTTTAGCAAGTCCGTCAAATTCAGCCAAACTACCTGTAACCTCCACAAGTATTGAACCTACTCTGGTTCTTTCAATAGTCATTCCAGCTTATAACGAAGAGGATTGTATTGCCCGAACAATCCAATCGATTAGCCAAGTTTTAGAAGAGAAGTACATCCCTTACGACATTTTAGTAGTTAATGATAATAGTCGCGATCGCACAGAAGCAGTTTTACAACAGCTTCGCTTACAAAATCCTAAAGTAACCTACATTAATAACTATTATCCTAATGGTTTTGGTTTTGCAGTACGCTGCGGTTTAGAGAATTTTCAAGGGGATGCTGTAGCGATTGTGATGGCAGATTGCTCTGATGCTCCAGAAGACATAGTTGCTTACTACTATAAGCTATGCCAAGGTTACGAATGCGTGTTTGGTTCTCGCTTTATTAAAGGTGGTAAAGTCATTGATTATCCAGCTCATAAGTTAATTGTGAATCGTTTAGCCAATTTATTTATTCAAATCTTATTTGGCTTAAACTTCAATGACACGACTAATGCTTTTAAGGCTTATCGCCGAGAAGTCATTAAGGGAGTTTATCCACTTTTATCTCATCACTTTAATCTTACGGTTGAAATTCCGCTTAAAGCGATCGCGCGAGGCTACTCTTACGCAGTTATACCAATTTCCTGGCGCAATCGTACAACAGGAGTGTCTAAGTTAAAGCTAAAAGAGATGGGGAGCCGTTATTTATTTATTGCCCTCTGTATCTTTCTAGAAAAGAAACTTTCTAGAGGAGATTATGTTCGGAAGAACTTACAATCTGCAATTCGTAGATGAGCCTGAAAAGGAATACTTTTTAATTTGAGGAAGCTCATAAATTTATGACTATTTCACATTTAAACCAAGAGAAATATCTCAAAAGACTTTACAGCAATCGATTTAATTATAAAGAGAAGAGAGCTAAAATTGCTTTATGGAAAGTTTTAATAGAAAACTTTTTACAAAAACATGTCGGACAAGACTCAGTTGTATTAGATATTGGGGGAGGATATTGCGAGTTTATCAATCAGATTCAAGCGAAAGAAAAATACTTAATTGATTTAAATCCTGACTCTCAAGTATTTGCTAATTCTGACGTTAGGATCGCCCATTTAAATCTTCTAAACTTTAAAGAACGAGATTTGTTTGTCAAGCGTGTCGATCGTATCTTTATTTCTAACTTTTTTGAACATTTAAATAATAAAGAAGAGTTAATTGAGATTTTATTATTTTGCTGGGATCGCCTTAAACCTGGTGGCTCTCTGTTAATTATTCAGCCCAACTTTAAGTACTCATTTAAGGAATACTATGACTTTATCGATCATAAATTACCACTGACGCACCTTTCTTTGAAAGAAATCTTAGAGACTGTGGGGTTTGAGATTGATGTGTTAATTCCTAGATTCCTACCTTATTCAACAAAAGGTAGATTGACCTCACCTCAGCTTTTAAGACTCTACCTTAAATTGAAAATTTTGTGGAGGTTTTTAGGAGGACAAATGTTTGTGAAAGTAGTTAAACCTTCCAAAGTTAATGAATTACCAGCAATCGGGAGATAGATCTGATGACTCGACAAGTTTTGATTACAGGAGGAGCAGGTTTTGTAGGTAGTACTTTAGCGTTGGGGTTGGCTCAGCGCTATCCTGACTGGCAGATTACTGCTTTAGATAACCTCAAGCGGCGGGGTTCAGAGCTAAATTTACCTCGATTGAAGCAAGCAGGTATTCAGTTTATTCATGGAGATGTACGAAATCAAGAAGATCTCGATCCAGTGGCACTTAAACCCGATTTAATTGTAGAGTGTTCGGCAGAACCATCAGTTTTAGCGGGATATGCGTCTCCAGGGTACGTACTACAAACAAATTTGGTGGGAACGATAAACTGTCTGGAATTGGCTCGACAAACTCAAGCAGATTTTATTTTTCTTTCTACTAGTAGAATCTATCCAATTAAGAGCCTTAGTAATTTGCAGTTTAAAGAGGCAGAAACACGGTTTCAACTCTTAGAGCAACAAAGTTTACCAGGAGCATCGAGCCAAGGTATTGCTGAGAATTTTCCTTTAAATGGGTCGCGATCGCTTTACGGTGCTACTAAGTTAGCGTCAGAGCTGTTGGTGGCTGAATATGCCGAGGCTTATGGACTAAGAACTATAATTAACCGCTGTGGCGTGCTGACTGGACCCTGGCAAATGGGCAAGGTCGATCAAGGCGTATTTGCTCTGTGGATGGCATTTCACTACTTCAAGCGATCGTTGAAATACATTGGCTACGGTGGAACGGGCAAGCAGGTAAGAGATTTTTTACATGTAAGCGATCTCCTAAACTTAATTGACCTGCAAATTCATCAATTATCAAAATTAGCTGGACAGACATTTAATGTAGGCGGTGGGGTAAACAATACACTTTCACTCTGCGAGACGACGCAGCTTTGCCAGGAAATCTGCGGGCATAGCATACCAATTACTCCCCTTCCAGCCTCTCGAATGGGAGATGTACCAATTTTTATTACAGACTCTAGCAAGGTCATGTATGCCACTGGATGGCAACCTCAGAAAGATGCAAAAACAACTCTAACTGAAATTTATGAGTGGCTGCATAAATTCGAGCATCAAGTTAGCGAGATTTTTCTTTAAGGATTAGTTGTAACACCAGCAATAAGAAGGCTATTGATAGTAAATTTCTATTATTAAAATACCTTGTTTATTACACAAAAAATAAACTTTAATGTATAAAACTACCATTTCTAAATTCAAGCCACCATTAGCAACAATTTTTCTCATTCCACCTACAGTTACTCTATGTTTTATAGCTTTTTTTAGTGTCAATGCTCCCTTAGGAGATCAATGGGATTTAGTTAGCCTGTTTGAAAAAGTTTTAACAGGAAAAGCAGATTTTGAAGATTTTTTTGCTCAACACAACGAACATAGAACATTTTTTCCAAAGCTTATATTTGTTGGTTTGGCTTTAATATCAAACTGGAACATTAAATATGAATTATATTTTAGCGTATTTTTAGTAGGCATGACATTTTTACTGCTATATAAACTTTCCCTACTAGAAGGCAGAAATAATTTTAGCAATTCAAAACACTTAACAAATTTCTTAACCTGTATTTTATTGTTCTCCATAATCCAGTACGAAAACTGGTTATGGGGTTATCAATTACTATGGTTCTTAATTAATGCTTGTTTGGCAGTAGCTGTTTTAATTATTGCTTCATCTAATAATTTTCCTAAAAGGCTTTATTTAGCAGCAATACCTTGTTTTATAGCTAGCTTCTCTGCAGCGCATGGATTGCTAACTTGGCTAGCTGTAATGCCATCAATAGCTTCTATTAAGGGTAGTTATAGGCAAAAAACAATAAGAATCACAGTCTGGATTTTACTTTTAATCGGAACTTTTACTATTTATTTTATAGGTTATCAAAAACCAAGTTACCACCCCGATACGCTTCTTTTTCTGAAACACCCACTTGGTACTTTATACTACTTTTTTACTCTTCTGGGAGCGCCTATTGTATATCATGCTAATATTCCCCTTATTGTAAAAACTTTAGGGGCTATACTTTTCTCAACTTTTTTCTTACTAATATTTTATTTTGTAAAGTATAAATCAAAATTTAATTTTAGTTTAGAGATAGCACCTTGGGTATCAATAGGCTTATTTGCCATACTTTTCGCTCTTATAACCACATTAGGTCGTTTAGGTTATGGAGAATCTATGTCGTCAAGATATACAACTTGCTCAATATTATTAGTTGTTGCTGTTGCTCATCTTTGGCGGCTATCTTTTTCAAGAAATGTCTTTATTACTAGTATTTTCATAGGGTTTATTTTCATGAATTCTATTAACCGGATTCCCCCGACAATAGCTCTTCACCAACAAAGACTTGCTGGTGAAACTTGCTTAGAGTTAATAAAATTCATAAATAATTTAGAACATAGCTGTTTAGAAAAAACTATTCTTCCACCACCTCTTACTAGTCAGCTAAGAAAGCTATCAGGAATTCTGGAGGAAATAGGTTTTAGAAAGTTTCCGAAAGATGTATCCTTTATTACTGAGCCAGCCAAGAACTATGGTCACTTAGACTCTCCCCCTACAGAAGGAACCCTCATTACTGTTAGCAGAAATGGAACTTTGGATGTAGCAGGCTGGGCTAGCTTACCAGACAGTCAGGAAATTCCAAATATAGTATTGTTTTCCTATGGCGATCGTAAATCATTTTTTGCCGATGCGCTTGTAAACCCAAATAGTCCGATCGTTGACACAACTCCTAACTCGATTCAATTTAATAAAGTAGAATGGTCAGCTAATATTTCATTCGAGTCGTTACCACCTGGAGAAACCGTAATACAAGCTTGGGTATACGAGCCTGTAGGTAAGCAGTTTATCAAATTAGATGGTGAAATTAAAGTAAATGTAGTGGAGTAAAGTGGCTATATATCCCCTAGCATAAAAAATGCAAAAAACTACTTTTAAGAAAATTCAATACCCCCTATTTTTTTTAATCTTGACACTCGTATCATTATACCTTTTTCTAATTTTTATACCAATACCAAATAGTCTAGGAACAGATTTAGAGCTATCTTGGCAATATGCAATTAGCCGTGCAGCAGTAGACAAACTTATTTTTGGAAAAGATATTATATTCACATATGGTCCGTTAGGGTACTTAGTTCATGGAGCAGCGTTAGAGCAAAATTTTATTACAGTCACAAAATTTCGTTTTATTGTATATTTCATTTTGTTTGTAGCGGTATCTTTAAAAATAGCAAAGCTAAAAACGAAACTACAGAAATTAGCAATATTTTCAAGCTGGTTATTACTTGTTTCGATTAATATATCTGTAACTTATCAAAATATATCAACAGACTACCAGATTCTATTTATATTTTTAATCATTTTATCTATAGTTGATAACTTACCTATCAAATTAACGAGATGCTGCGCTGTAAGTTTAGGAGCTTTTGCTGGTTTCTGTCTATTAACCAAGTTCACTCTTGGAATTGCTACTGCTGGTTCTCTATGTTTATTATTCCTGGGAAACTTTTTTGATTCTATTAAGAAAAACTCAAATTACCTGATTAATCTCTTTGCATTACTTGATTCATTATTAGCTGCCATATCCGTATCATTTATATTATTGTCCCCGGATTTCTATATATCAAACCTCTATAAAATACTAGTTTGTCTTGTTGTCTCTGGTACTAGTGGATTACTAGCTTGGTTTAATCAGCTAAAGCTAGATCGTAAGGTTGTTCTTAAAGCGGGTGAGAAAATTACTAGTAGCAGGAATTTAATCAGTAAATCTCGTATTAGAACTGCCAGTTGGTACGTCTTTTATATAATTTATTGTTCTTGTCTTGTCGTAACAATTTTTTCCTCTTATCCTTCATTAATAGACTATTTAAAGCATTCTTTAGATGTAGCATCTAGCTATTCCAGCGCAATGAGCCTTGTTGGTTCCAAGCGAGAGTTGATTCTTGCAGTGTCAGAAATAGCTTTGATATCTATTCTTTTAGTTTTAGTAGCAAAACAGGGAAGCCTCGGTTTTACTTTAGCTTTATTTCTATGTTTGTTTTTAGCTTTTAAACATGGTTTTGTCCGTCATAGTGTCAATCATGTCGTTATTTTTAGTTGGTGTACGCTAATTGTAGTTTCATTATGTCTACCAAAAGTCAGAGGAGTTCGCATTGAAAAATTTTCTTATTTACTGTATTTTTATGTGTTAGTTATAGCTTTTATATTTTGGATACCACTAGGAACTAGCAGCCCTCGTTCTGTTACTCCAGACATGGCGATTAAAAATTTGACATACTTATTTAACCCAAGTTCTTTGCACTCTAGTATACAAGCAAATAGTAACAATAATTTAGCTGTTGAAAAATTACCTACTAGCATGACAAGCATAGTAGAAAATAAAAAAGTTGATATTGTTCCTTGGGAAATATCATTAGTAGCAGCAAACAACCTAAACTGGAAGCCGCGACCAATATTTCAATCTTACTCAGCTTATACAACTACTCTTGATAACCTCAACTTTAAAAGTTTATCAGCAGAACCGAGAGACTATATCTTCTATGATTTTTCTGCCATAGATGGTAGACATCCTTTCTTTGATGAACCGAGAACTTTTGCTTATATTTTTTGTAACTATAAGTTAAATTCTTATCTCCCTAAGTCTAGCCAACAAAATAAATTTTCTTATCCAACAAACTTATTACTTTTAGAAAAACTGTCTTCAAGTGGATGTTCTCCAAGTGTTTCAACAAGTAAAACGTCAACTATACGTTGGAATAATTCTCAGCATATAGAAGCAAGCGATCGCTCTATAATTCTTGCAAAAGTTAAATTTACGTATTCTCTCTTTGGGAAAATCTATAAAAGCTTGTTTAGAAGTCCACCTGTAACTATGCAAGTAACTTATGCAGATGGTAGCAAACGAGACTACAGAATTATTCCTGAGAATTCAGACAACGGTGTTATAGTTAGTCACCTACCTAAAGATGACAATGAAGCGTTGTCTTTCTTTCACAGACAATTACCTGCTCAAGTCCAGTCATTTAAATTCCATGCAACCAATTCTCTCTTATACTCACCAACTATAGAAATAAATTTCTTATCATTTGATATCTGATTCCTCTTTTGTTGCTTTGGCAGGATTAAAATAAGAAAAGGAGTGTTAGAAACTAGGCTGTGGCTGTGGATGAGCGTAGAGAGCCAGTGTCAACGGTAGCGTTTCTCGAAAAATATTGCCAAACGTACCGAATTGAAATCACTGGTATGCTCTCAGTACGGTGAATAGATTTTTCAAGCTTCTCATTAGTAATAAATTCTTCTGCGCCAACTAGTACAGCTGCCGCTACGTGTAGGGCATCCATTGCTCCTAATCCCGATTCACTCACTTCTCGATATGCATTTTGAATTATTTGGTCGATATTTTCAGCCCAGTAAGAAACTGCATCAAAATATGCCTTGTAAAACCTAACTTCGCTATTACGACTGTTGTAAATTGCTTTAGGCAGTACCTCTAACTTCAGGAAGATGCTAGATGCGAAGTCACGATTGGGATCTCTAAGAATTGCTAAGGCTCTTTGGGCAATAGCTCCCTCGCCCCGTGCGGCAGCAATTAGCACGCCTGAATCAAGAAATGTGCAAGTCACTCAACGTCTTCCTGATATCCGCCTCTACGCTCGGCTTTCTCACGCTCAACTCCTTCCCAATCCAGCAAAGGTTCGCCAGACGCAACGATTTCCTCACGAATCTGTTGTAACCTTTCACCCAGCGTTGACTTAGACTTCGGTTCGGCTGCTTGCCTGCTTGTAGTGGCTTTCTTTAATTCTAAAAACTCTACAAAATCAATCACTTCTTGTTGCCGCTCTGGAGGTAGCAATCGCCATTTTTCTAGTAACAATTGTTCGGTATTCATACGCCTTACTACTACCGCTCTGAGCGCGATCGCTTTCTCTCGTAGTGTACACCGCTAGTTGAGACTATGTGCGATCGCTCTATTGCTATACACAATATTAGAGCTGGCTTTACTAAAGCTACTTGGCTACTTTTCGTTGTCCAGCAGGAATTACATATTCAAAACCAGGACAATTTCTCACAATTCCATCGCCGCTAGGATTCATTTTCTGGGGATTTGCCAGGTATTGCTGCTGGCAGTTTTTTCTTACGCGCAACGCAAGACTTGCTAAGGCTCGATTATTGACAGCATCGACTGTGTTGTATTCGTGAAGCTTGCCAGCAAAGAATGCTAGAGTCCCCCACACCAGTAGTGCAGCAATTGGAATCGCATAGGCAAGTTTAACCGAATTTATGGCAATTCTCTTCGCTGCCTGGGTCAAGAGCAGCACTTGCTTTTGTTCTTGAATCAGGTTAGAAGTTGCATCGACCAGACCAGTTGAGATCGTGTGTCATTACTACCAAGATGTTCCACAACATATGAACGAACCTCCTTACATACAGCATCGGCATCCCAGGCGGCTCGACAAGCGTAAATGTTGCAAACGGTATGGGCTATTGTGTCCCACCTGTTCTGCCCTTTGCAGCGCCATTCTTGCGCTCCACCGGACTCACTCGTGCTGGGACATAATTAAAGGCTGCTTTGCGTGCTTCCGAACGAGCAAAGTGCTTTCCCAACTGTTGCTGGAACCTCTTGAGTGTTTCACTCCATTGCGAGAGTGCTTCTAACGCAACACCTGTTAAGAATACGTTGGATGTATCTAGCATTGCTCAACCATATTTACTGATAAATCTAGTTGAGCCTAAATACAACTGTAATACTGAACGCGAAAACCCTTCCCATCTTTGCGCCTTTGCGTGACATTAATCCGGCAACTTATACTGCCCCACAATTCGCTTAGCAAACTCCGGTACATGCGCTTCCAACTTCTCTAAATAATTCCGCTTCACGTACAGATAATTCCGCGTAAAGTGAGAATCAATCGAGAATCGTGCATATTCCAACCCTTTCGGACCAATTCTTTCAATGACTACACCCATTAACTTCGCCGCCCACATGGGCAGAGTCACTGCTTTATCGTAAGCAGGTATACTCTGTTGTACTGCTTGATGGCGATCGCCCTGCGAAATAACAGGTTGTAGCTCTAATTTATCTTGCACCAAATCCAGCATTTCGCGACCGCGATCGTTGCGGACAACAATCCACTGCCAACCGAAGGTAGCACCCATGTAACCGACAACCAAATCGGCAAGGGAATTGACATAATCAAAGCAACTCATGCAAGAAGGTGCAAATACATCCTTGAGTTGGTTTGTCTTTAAACCAAAGAAAGGTACTGTTTCCACCGAACCATCTTCATGCTTGAAGTGAACGCGGAAATCTTGCATGAATTCGTAGTGTACTACTGTATCGGGCGATTTACTAGTCGTTTCTAAGAATTTTTGCAATCCCGCACGGGTAACGTTATCCACGCAAGGAGTTCCTAAAACGTAAAGCTTTTCTAAGCCAAGTTGTTTTTCTACTGCCCGCAATGCTTGAATTTGACAACCGACACCAATTACTAACAGCCGTTTCATGCCTGACTGTTCTATTTGTTCTAGCACCGATAGGTTAGGCGACAGCGTAGGTTTATTTACCCGTGCGGCTAAAATTTCCTCTGGGGTACGGGCAATAATTGGCATCGGTTGAAAGCGGTCTTCTTTGGTATTCTGGACGCAGACTACGCCTTCGACAATGCCGCGATTTAGCATTTCGATCGCAATGGTACTAACAATACCCGTCCATTGCGCCCCGGGAATCGGTTCTTTTTTCCGCGCCGCTGTCATCGATTGATGCACGCCGAAGTAAAGTTCGTCTGGATTGTCTAAATTACGGCTGCGATCGTGCGTTTGAGTTTCTAGTTGGTCAAATTGCTGGTTTAGGAATGCACAGGCTTCCTTGACATAGTGGATGTAATATGTATCGCACAGACCGCACTCGCTACAAAGTTCTTTGGCTGGGCGGCGGCTTCCTGATTTGAGGGCTTTGGCTTTCTTGTGATTGGGATGAACGGCGGTCATAAGTCAGAAAACTTGGTTTTTTATACCTGTTCACACAATACCGCTTTCAGCCAAAATATTTTAGTATGTGGTGACAAAAGGTAGAATTTGCACCTTTTAGCTCGTAGTTTCCTCAGTTTCCTGAGAATTGTCCCCAAAGCATAATAACCGAATTGCAAGCACGGCAAAACCCACAGCCGCGATCGCCTTGACGAATTTTACAGGTAGCAACTGAGCTGCACCCGCACCTGCTAACACTCCCAGCAAACTTGTCAATATCAAAGCGCTAGCCGTGCCAAAAAAGACAGCACGTGGAGATTTACAACCGCCACTGAGGGCGATCGCTGCTAGTTGGCTTTTGTCTCCCAATTCTGAGAGAAATACAGTTACAAAAGTGATTCCTAGTAGTTTCCAGTCCATGAAGTTGAGGGGTGAGTGAGGAGAATTCGGAATTCGGAATTCGGAATTCGGAATTCATTGTGACTTGTGACTTGGAATTGCTTCCTCAGATGCCTCTATATCGCCTTTAAAAGGGGAATTTCTTTATTATTCCCCCCTTAAAAAGGGGGCTAGGGGGGATTTCTACGAGAGTAAAATATCACATACTAAGGCGATCGCAATCAGTAGTAAACTCGTACCCGCGGCAATTTCTAACTTTCGAGGTGATAGGTGTTTTGCTAACCACTGTCCCAAGAGTACGCCTAGTAAACTGGTCGTAATTAACGCTGCGGCTGCACCTACGAAGACAATCCAGGGTGATTGAGACTCTGCACTCATCAAGAGCGTGGAAAGTTGGGTCTTATCGCCGCATTCTGCCAAAAATATGGTGAAAAATGTCGAGGCGTATATTGCCCACCAAGACTGCTGTGTTTTCTTTGGCTGTTGTTTTTGCTGTTGTGGAGGGCAATCGCTAACACTGACAACAGGCTGGCTGCTGTGTGTTTCCAAAACCTGTTTCTCCAGTGCTGTTATTTGGTCAGATAAGCTAGATCGCTGAGGGGGTGCAGATTCCAGTTTCACAGGCAGTTCAGCTCAATACGCGACATTTTTCATATTCCTTTCATTTTCTGCCAAATTATGACAAAAGGCAACCCCGTTATCAGTTGTCAGCGACCAGTGACCAGTTAACCAACAACCAACAACCAACAACTAACAACTACTACCAATCGCCAACTTCCCTACTAAATCGCACCATTTCCAAGCTGCGATCGCCATAAACGCCGGAAATCTGTTGCTCGCAGCACTCGATCGCAAAATCGTTGACTTCTTCCGGCTCGATGCCGTACATATCTAAGAATATTTCTGGCTCGACTCGGCAAAAGCGAGGGCGGTTGGAATAGATTTTGCATTCTCGCTTTAGACGATCGTAGTTAATACACCAACCACCTTCACCTACCATGCTGAGATAGAGTGATAACTCTTCTGGTGTCAAATACTCTGCTATGTCTGGGCGTTCTTCTGGGTCGAGATGACAGCAAGCGCCACACTGCTTTACACATTTCCAAGTTGCCATTTCCAAGTCGCCATAATATTCAGATTGGGTGACGATCGCGTTCCCGCTACTCAAGCTTAGCGATTTTAGTTACCCCATCACTAAAATGAGAGCAGCAAGAGTTTATTTGTGGTTTGTTATAGATTTGTTAAGTTAATTAAATCCGGTAATTCTCCTCTAGGTAAAATAAGGTGCGGATTTTTATGTAAGAAATCGACGTTAAATAGACAAGCTGGGAGGAGAGATAAATCTTATGTCTGGAATTTTTGATGCGATCGGTAGTTTTCAGTGGGAAACTCTGTTTCAACTAGTAAGCGTTGCCCTGATCATGCTAGCTGGTCCAGCAGTTATTTTTGTCCTTGCCTTTCGCAACGGCGATCTCTAAAACTCATACGATATACCATCAATGGATAAGGGAGGGAGTAGCTTTGAGCTATTTTCCCTCTTTTGGTTTATTTGGATGAAAAGAAAAGTTACAAAAATTAATTCGGTGGTAACTCTAAGGGAACTGTCCCCAAAATTCCTTTGCGAAAATCTATCAGTATCTGTCTTGCCGTGCGTTCCAAGTCACCGCGATCGCGTTTTGCCGATAACTCATAGACAAATTCTTCTCCTGTCATGCCCAACGAATCGATTTTGTAGCGAGATAGGGGATTGTCAGGCATGAGTTCGGGAGCAGTTGCCATTAAATCTTGCAGCAAATCGATAAAGATAACAGCCACTTGGTAAGAATCGTAGGCAGCATCACCAATATCATCGCAGATAGCTAACTTAATTGCTGCTGCTTGGTCTTCTAACTTAGTCGGAATTACCCCGGGTGCATCTAACAATTCGACGCGATCGGAAATTCTGACCCAGCGCAACTGGCGCGTTACCCCAGGACGAGCCTCGCTGACGACAATCCGCCGCTTCAACAGCCGATTGATCAGCGCTGACTTACCTACATTAGGAAATCCAATCGCCGCTGCCCGCACGGGACGGGCTAACAAGCCGCGATTTTTGCGGCGTTGATTAATCTCATCACCTGCTCTTTGCGCTACCTGCAATACTTGTCCTACACCGTTACCATCTTTAGCATTGGTAAAGTAAACTGTTTCTCCCCGTGTCTTAAACCACTGCTGCCACAACTGCCGCACCGCAGGGGGAATTGCATCGACGCGGTTGAGGATTAATACTCGTGTTTTATTGCCTACCCACTCTGGCACGCGCGGATGGTGGGTCGCTAGTGGAATCCGTGCGTCCCGTACCTCCAATACCACATCCACCAACTTCAGCTGCTCGGCAAGCGCCTTTTCAGCCTTAGCAATGTGACCTGGATACCATTGGATTTCGTTTGTCATCGATCATTGGTTGACGGTTAACGGTTGACAGTAAACGCTCCGCTACACTGCGTGAAGACGGTTGACGGTAAGAGAGTGGTGAGTAGTGCGTGTTTTAATTCCGAATTCCGAATTCCGAATTCCGAATTCCAAATTCTCCCTTGTCCCCCTTGTCCCCCTCACTCCTCGCTCTCTGCTCCCTCATTAAGGTACAACTAAAACCGGACAGGGAGATAGATTGATCACGCGGTTGGTGACGCTTTCGGTGACTCCTTCTTCTGTTAACCCGAGTCCTCGGCAACCCATGACAATTAAGTTTGCACTAACTTCGTCGGCTACATCACAGATAACAAATGCAGGCTTGCCCTGCCGCTCAAATGCCTCTGTTTGAATGCCTTGCTGTTTGAAGACGGACTGGGCATCTTCGAGAAGTCGGGCTACGACATCAGGCGATTCCATGCCCTCGTCAGCCTCTTCCGATCCTTCTACTACCGATAGCAGTATTAGACGGCTACCATACTTTTGCACGATTTCAACCACGACTCCTACGGCTTCTTGTGTTTCGCGGCTGCGATCGATCGGAAACAGAACAGTCTTAAACATTTGTGGTAACTCCGATACCCATGCTTCGGTAAAATGTGGACGGCGCTAAATGATGGACTAGACCAAAAAGGCAATTAGGAGGTTGACGCTGTGTCCAAAAAAACTCTAGCAAATTTATCCTCGTCAGATTTATCTGGGAAGCGGGCGTTAGTACGGGTAGATTTTAACGTACCGCTAGACGACCAAGGCAATATCACCGATGATACCCGCATTCGTGCTGCACTGCCGACAATTCAAGATTTAATTAAAAAGGGTGCTAAAGTCATCCTGGCTAGTCACTTTGGTCGTCCCAAAGGTGTAGATGATAAATTGCGTCTGACTCCCGTTGCTAAGCGCCTTTCCGAATTACTCGGTCAAGAGGTTATTAAGTGCGACGATTGTATCGGTGATGAGGTTGCTGGCAAAGTTGCAGGAATGCAAAACGGTCAGGTGTTGCTACTGGAAAACGTTCGCTTCTATCCCGAAGAAGAGAAGAATAATCCAGAATTTGCTCAAAAGTTAGCTGCAAATGCGGACTTGTACGTAAATGATGCTTTTGGTACGGCTCACCGCGCCCATGCTTCAACTGAGGGCGTAACTCACTACCTCAGCCCTTCGGTAGCAGGTTATTTGATTGAAAAAGAACTTCAGTATCTCCAAAGCGCGATCGAAAATCCTCAGCGTCCCCTAGCGGCAATTATTGGTGGCTCGAAAGTCTCCAGTAAGATTGGCGTAATCGAAACGCTGTTGGACAAGTGCGATAAGCTGCTGTTGGGTGGTGGGATGATTTTCACCTTCTACAAAGCACGGGGTTTGAATGTTGGTAAGTCGCTGGTGGAAGAAGACAAGCTAGAACTGGCTAAATCTTTGGAAGCTAAGGCAAAAGAACGTGGTGTCGATCTATTGTTACCTACAGATGTGGTGGTAGCAGATAAATTTGCTGCTGATGCCAACGCTCAGACCGTCAGTGTGGATAATATTCCATCTGATGGTATGGGTTTGGATATTGGTCCAGATTCGGTCAAGACGTTCCAAGCAGCACTGGCTGAGTGCAAGTCGGTGATTTGGAATGGTCCGATGGGTGTATTTGAGTTTGACAAGTTTGCTGTAGGTACAGAAGCGATCGCTCGTACTCTTGCCGATCTCACCAAGCAAGGCGTAACTTCCATCATCGGTGGTGGTGACTCTGTAGCAGCGGTGGAGAAAGTCGGTGTAGCTGAGCAAATGAGCCATATTTCAACTGGTGGCGGCGCTAGCTTGGAGTTACTTGAAGGTAAGGAACTACCCGGTATTGCTGCTTTGGATGATGCCTGATTCGGAGACTGAGAGGAAATCCGCAGTTGAAGAAGCGGGATTTCGATCCCCCCTAACCCCCCTTAAAAAGGGGGGAAATTAAAGTACGGGCGGGTTTGCTAGCAAATGTATTTGTTACTTGACATATTTGCTGTAAAACAAACCCGCTCCTACTTGATTTATCTTGGACATTTGTTTTATATTTATTTATATCAAACGTTCGATTTAATATGGGGTCAAATTAATTATCCCGATGCCCAAGATTGTAGACCACGACCAATATCGTAAAGAACTGTTGCTCAAGAGTTTCGATCTATTTGCCGAAAGAGGCTACGGTTCGATCACCATGCGACAGTTAGCTCAAGGATTGGGCGTGTCTACAGGGACGCTTTATCATTACTTTCCCAGCAAACAAGCCTTATTTCTTCAGTTGGTAGAAGAACTAGACAGACAAGACTTGCTCAACTTCTTGGCTGAGGCGGGAAATCCACCCACCTTAACAGAGCGAATTGAAACTATGTTCAATTTTGTTGCTAAAAATGAAGATAATTTTTGCAAGCAAGTTTTACTTTGGGTGGAATTCTACCAGCAGGAAAAAGCTGAACTGACCAAAAATAATGCTTTTCACAGCTCTTGGGATAAGACTACGCAAGCGATCGCCGACTATTTGCAAGTACCAGATAAAGCGATCGCGGATTTTGTCCTGAACTATCTTTACGGTTTATTAATGCGAGGAATATTTGAAACTGAAACAATTTCCTATCCAGAACAAGCAACCTTACTCAGCAAAATTCTTGTAGCATACCTGAAATAATCAGTTATCAGTTATCAGTTATCAGTTATCAGGGAGCAATTACCAATTACCCATTACCAATTACCAACTACCAATGACCAATGAAATTTTAAAACCTTCAAATCGCTGGATAGCGGGGTTAATTCTGACGGCAACTGCTATAACAGGGGCAACTGGCTTTTATGTCGTTTCTCAATCTTCTCAGCCTTCTCCTCCTGTGGCGACAACTCCCCCAGTGACGCAAGTTACGGCTTTGGGACGACTGGAACCAGAAACAGAAGCAATTCGCTTATTTGCCCCATCTGCATTGGATGGCGATCGCGTAGACCAATTATTAGTTAAAGAAGGCGATCGCGTCAAAGCAGGACAAACTATTGCGATTTTAGATTCTCGCGATCGCTTGCAAAATGCTTTGGCACAAGTACGCGAACAAGTCAGAGTTGCCCAAGCTAAGTTAGCACAGGTGAGAGCAGGGGCAAAAACAGGAGAAATTAAGGCGCAAGAAGCGACTATTACCCGGATACAAGCAGAAATTGCTGGAGAAACGTCAACTCAAAATGCTACTATTGCTCGCTATCAAGCAGAAGTTAACAACGCCCTAGCAGAGTATAATCGTTTTTTACAATTATATCGTCAAGGTGCAATCTCTGCATCGAACATAGATAGCAGGCGATTAACCCTAGAAACCGCTCAAGCACAATTAAAGGAAGCGCTTTCGGGGAAAAACCGCACGGTGGAAACTTTACAGGCTCAACTACAAGAAGCCAAAGCTACCCTGAATCGGATTGCCGAGGTACGTCCGGTAGATGTGGATGCAGCCCAAACAGAAGTGGATACTGCGATCGCCGCTGTGAAAACATCGGAAACGCAGCTACAAGAAGCCTATATTCGCGCCCCTATGTCTGGGCAAATTCTCAAGATTCGCACGCGAGAAGGAGAAAAAATTAGTGATTCGGGCATTGTAGAAATGGGACAAACGGCTCAAATGGTTGCTGTCGCTGAAGTTTATCAGACTGATATCGGTAAAGTTAAGTTGGGACAGCCAGCCGTCATTACCAGTCAAGCAATTTCAGGACAGTTAAGCGGTAAGGTTTCCCAAATCGGTTTACAAGTCGATCGACAGAATGTCTTCAGCAACCAACCTGGAGAAAATCTAGATCGGCGCATAGTAGAGGTGGAGATTCGCCTAACTCCAGAAGCTAGTCAACAGGTAGCTGGGTTGACAAATTTACAGGTAGAAACAGCAATTCAACTATAGATTTTATTTGTTTCAAAGCATAACGCATGTTCGGTATAAAAAACCGAGGAAAAGTCAAAAGTTAAAAGTTAAAAGTCAGAATCTATCTCTCGCCTCTCGCCTAATGACTGACAACTGACAACTGAAAAGGAGAAATTGAGATGGTGCAAGTTTTGTATTTAACACTTTGTATATTAGGCACTGCTTTAGCCTTCTCTGAAATTTTACCTTTTCTATTCGAGCAAGGATTCAACCCTCAAATCTTTGTACAACAGCTATTTGCTAACAAAATTTCAACCTTATTTGGTTGGGATGTCATTGTTGCAGAATTAGTTTTGTGGGTATTTATTTTATGGGAAGGTTCGCGGCTAGGTATGAAATATTTATGGGTTTATTTTGCTAGTAGTTTAATTGGTATTTCTACAGGTTTACCGTTATTTCTTCTCATGCGTCAAAGATATCTCATTCAGAATTCCCAATAAATTATCGGAATAAGTTTAATTGACTACGACAAAGGTAAGGACGGGTTTACCAAGAAAATCTGTTTTGAACTAAGCATATTGATAAATCCGTCCCTACAAGTAATGGATGTACGCCATCAATTACCAATTACCCATTCCCAATTACCATTATGAAATGGCTGAAAAAAATTCCCCTCGCATGGCATCAATTAATGAAAGAAAAGACGCGGTTGCTAGTGGCGATCGCGGGAATTAGTTTTGCTGATATGCTGATCTTTATTCAACTGGGATTCAACGATTCTCTTTACGACAGTGCGACACAGACACAAAGTTTGCTACAAGCAGATTTGGTGATGATTAATCGGCAATTTGAATCGCTGTCTACGCTGCAAAGTTTTTCAAGGGAAAGATTGTATCAAACATTGGCATACAATGGCGTGTCTTCTGTCAGTTCAATTTATATTGGGAGAGGAGAATGGAAAAATCCTACAACGAGGATTGACAGAACGATTTTAATTTGGGGTATCGATCCAAATGCACCTAGCTTTGCCGTACCAGAAATTCAACAAAATGCGAAGCGATTGCAACTTTTAAATACTGCTTTATTCGATCGCGCTTCACGTCCAGAATATGGGGCGATCGCAGAAACAGTGGAAAAGCAAGGTAGCGTGGAAATACAGTTAAATCAGCAAAATATTCGGACAATTGGATTATTTAGAATTGGTGCATCTTTTGCGGCTGATGGGAATGTAATAGTTAGCAATTCAACTTTTCTCAAATTACTAGCCGAGCGCAAATCGAATCAAATTGAAATTGGATTAATTCAACTCAAGCCAGGAACAAACTCAGAAACTGTCAAAGCACAATTAACAGCAAATTTGCCGAATGATGTCAGAGTCATGACACCACAAGAATTTGCAGAAGTAGAAAAATACTACTGGGAAAGCCAAGGTGCAATTGGATTTATCTTTGGGCTTGGTGTAGTTGTAGGAATTATTGTAGGCATTGTCATCGTGTACCAAATTCTTTACACCGATGTTGCCAATCACTTGCCAGAATACGCCACGCTTAAGGCAATGGGATATAGCGATCGCTATTTATTAAGCGTTTTGATTCAAGAATCAATAATATTAGCAATTTTGGGGTATATTCCTGGTTTTCTGATTTCTTTAGGACTATATCAAGTTGCAGCAGCAGCAATTTTAATGCCAATTGGAATGAAAGCGGAACGAGCAATCTTTGTATTAGCAATTACGTTTATTATGTGTAGTATTTCTGGGGCGATCGCCATGCAAAAATTGCGTTCTGCCGATCCTGCTGATGTTTTTTGATTGGGGTAATGGGTAATTGTTGGTTAGCAAGGGGAAATATAAGACATGGAGTATAAGATGAGAGTTGTTGAGTGGCTAGACCTGACTTTGAGAGTTTGGAAGTGTATAAGTTGGCTGAACGCTTAGCGAATACAATTTGGCAGATTGTTCAGCAATGGGATGGTTTTACTAAAGATACGATGGGAAAACAAATTGTCCGCGCTGCGGATAGTATTTGTGTCAATATTGCAGAAGGGCGCGGTCGTCATAATTTCAAAGATAATCAGAGGTTTATAAAGATAGCTAGAGGATCTTTGTATGCAACCATTAGTTAGTTACGCTTAGCATATACTCGAAACATTCTTAATACCGAACAATCAGCTAAACTTAAACCAATAATTGACGAATTAATTCCTAGATTGAACGCTATCTAAAATCTTTGGAAAATGGATAGCTTACAATTACCAATTACCCATTACCCATTACCCATTACCATGCAACCTGTCATTTCTATTCAAAACCTCAATCATTACTTCGGACAAGGCGAACTAAAAAAACAAGTTTTATTTGATATTAATTTGGAGATTATGCCTGGAGAAATTATTATTATGACTGGTCCTTCTGGCTCTGGGAAAACAACACTATTAACCTTAATGGGAGGGTTGCGATCGGCTCAAGAGGGTAGCTTAAAAATTTTAGAACAAGAAATTCGCGGGGCAAACAAACAACTATTAACTCGGTTGCGCTGCCAAATTGGATATATCTTTCAAGCACATAACTTGATGTCATTCTTAACTGCAAAACAAAATGTAAGAATGTCTTTAGAATTACACGATCGCTATCTTGCTGAAGATTTAAATGCTAAAGCTACAGCCATGCTAGAAAGCGTTGGCTTGGGAAATCGAGTCGATTATTATCCAGAAAACCTCTCAGGAGGACAAAAACAACGAGTCGCGATCGCCCGTGCGTTAGTCAGTCATCCTAAAATTGTTCTAGCAGACGAACCAACAGCCGCACTTGACAAACAATCTGGACGTGATGTGGTAGAGATTATGCAGCGTTTGGCAAAAGAACAGGGTTGCACCATCCTGCTTGTCACCCACGATAACCGCATTCTCGACATCGCCGATCGCATTGTTTACATGGAAGATGGTTATTTAGCCAATAATCCGAATTCAGCTGTCTTGGGTGAGTAGATATATATGGAGTCACTACCCAGGAGAATCAAAAGTGGATAATCTAGACGCTGCTAATATCTGCCAAACACCTAACGCTTGGGCAAATACTAAAACTTGGCAGGAGACTTGTAGCAAATTTAACGCAGACGCGCAAACCAGTCACAACGATTTGCTGATTCCATCGGCAATTGTAGTATTACCAATATTTATGCTCGTATCAATACTCGTGACTAGAAAGTTACGCCGACACTATCATCGTCAGCAGCAGAGAAATAGAGCATTTGCCCGTTTGCAAAAAGTTGCACTGCTAGAGCGGATGTTATCTATTAAGGTTAAGTAGTCAATGATATGTGTGATGAGCTTGATAAACTGACTAGACTCAGTAGCAAATACATAGTATAAATAAAGCATTTGAATTAATTAATTTATCAAAGTCAGGTGCGATCGCGTCTAAAGTTCGATATTTATACAACTCAATATTTCTACTAATAGCTTAGCCATGACCAGAAACAGCGAAGATGAAGATAAACATCTGTTTGAAATGGGTCTTGTCTACGGAGCTATTTTAGGATGTCTGGGTTTAATCGCGCTAATTATGTTCTCTGAACCAAGATTAATTATTGCATGTTTGATATTTCTAATTTGGATTCTAGTTTTCTCGTTAATTTAGAAATTTCTATTAGATATCAGTGACTAGTGGCTAGTAGTTAGTGGCTAGTTTCTCAATTTCTAGTCACCAGTCACTAGTCACCATCCACTCACAAATTACCAATTTCTTAGCAATCTTAAACCACTCAAAGTCACAATGACAGTCGATCCTTCATGACCAATTACACCAATTGGCATATTCATGTTGCCAGTAAAATTAGCAATGAGTAGTAACACAATAAAGCTGAGAGCAAAGGTAATATTTTGTTTGATAATTCTTTGCGATCGACGACCTAAATGAATTGCTACTACTAATTTTTCTAAACGATCCGCCATCAAAACCAGATCGGCGGTTTCTAAAGCAACATCGCTACCAGTCACACCCATAGCAATCCCTACCGATGCTTGAGCTAAGGCTGGTGCGTCGTTGATGCCATCTCCTACCATAGCTACAGTTTGATATTGGCTCTGAAGCTGACGAATAACTTTGACTTTATCTTCAGGTAATAATTCAGCATGAACGCGATCGATCCCCACAGATTGGGCAATGCGATCGGCTGTACGCTGATTGTCGCCTGTTAATACGATCGTTTCCTCAATTCCTAATTGTTTTAGCCGCTTAATGACTTCCACAGCCTTGGGACGTAGGGTGTCGGCTACAGCCACAATCCCAATGATTTCACTTTCTCGTGCTACCCAGATGACGGTTTTACCTTCGGCTTCGAGGTGTTGGGATAGTTCGGGAGTTGTAGGGGCGGGTTTTGACCAAAAATCGCCAGATGGAATTGTCAAGCTATCTGCTAAACTCGCCCGTACAGAGGAATCGGGAGTCGGTAGGGGCGCACTGCTGTGCGCCCTTACAGGGGAGTTATTAGTTAATTCCAAATTTTGAATTTTGAATTTTGAATTTTGAATTAAAAAATCAGCTTTTCCTACTAGGACTTGCTGGCTATAAACCTCCCCAATAATTCCTTGTCCTGGGTGAGAATATACACCAACAGCAGGAACGAATTCGATTTGTTTTTGTTGGGCAGCGGTGACGATCGCTTGTCCGATAGGATGTTCGGAATAGGCTTCTAAAGCAGCAGCAATTTGTAAAACTTCATCGACTGAATGCCCAGTGGTAGGGATAACTTCTGTGACTGCTAATTTGCCCGTGGTGAGAGTTCCAGTTTTATCAAATGCGATCGCTCGCACTTTTCCCATCATCTCTAACTGCGCCCCACTTTTAAATAAAATTCCCTGTCTTGCACCGTTAGCAATTCCCGATAGCAATGTCGGCATAATTGCTGCCATTAACGCGCAAGGAGAGGCAACAACGAGAAAAATTAAAGCGCGATAAATTGTTGTTTCCCAACTCCAACCCCAAATAAATGGGGGTAAAATTGCCAATAAAATCCCAGCAAGAACGATAACTTTGGCATAGCCGCGCTCAAAACGTTCGATAAACATTTGCGAGGGAGGCGCTTCTGTTTGGGCTTGTTTGACTAATTGAATGATGCGCTGAATTAGACTGCTTTCCGGCGGCTGATGCACTTGCAGAATTAAAGCACCGTTACCGTTCAAAGTTCCTGCAAAAACTTCATGCCCTACAGTCTTTTCTACTGGCAAAGACTCCCCCGTAATTGCTGCTTCGTTGAGGGTGCTGTAACCTTCTTGAATGATGCCATCGGTGGGAATGAGTTCCCCAGGTTTAACCAAAATGCGATCGCCAACTTGTAACCGCTCGACATCAACCAACTTTTCCTGTCCGCGATCCACTACCCTAGCTGTATCGCTACTCAGACTCATCAAACTGCGAATATCTCGTTCCGTACGCTGCATTGCATAGCCTTCCAGCGCCCCACTGATAGCAAAAATTAAAATTAGAACTGCCCCATCGACAATTAGGTAATATTCCCGCCGCCACACACCTAATCCCGCCGCCCCCAAAGCAGCGACAATCATCAATAAGTCTACATCCAACTCTTTTTCTTGCCACAGAGTTGTCAGCCCCTCCTTCGCGCTCTCATACCCGCCGATAACGTATGCTGCTGGTAGTAACAATAATCCCAGCCCGAGCCAACCTATTTGGAGCGCTATCCAGCCCAAAAGTACCAATACAGCACAGACAAAAGCAGCGATCGCATCTAGATGTTCTCGACTGAAAACTCGAAATAAAGTTTTCGATAAGGTTTTGAAACGGGTAATCGCGAAGTAAGTCATAGCAACCGCACATACACCCTCTCACCCTAAACCTTGACATCAATGTCAATGTCAAGTCATTGGTCACTGGTCACTGGTCACTGGTCACTGGTCACTGATAACTAGTCACTAGTCACCGATTCCTTTATCCTTGAATAGGCGAATAGCAGATAGCCAAGTCTAAACATATGGTAGCGGTAGCAATTTTGGCAGCTGGGCGCGGTACGCGAATGAAATCGACGTTGCCCAAAGTTTTACATCAAATCGGAGGGCGATCGCTGATCGAACGAGCGATCCTGGGTAGTCTGGAAATCTCTCCCAATCGAGTTTTGGTGATTGTGGGATATCAAGCCGAGCAAGTGAAGACAGCTCTTTTAGATCCCAACCGCTCGCTTGTCTCTAATTCCTTGCCAAAGTTGGAGTTTGTCGAACAAACCGAGCAGTTAGGTACGGGTCACGCAATTCAGCAAGTCCTGCCACATTTAGAAGGCTTTCAAGGGGATTTATTGGTGTTGAATGGTGACGTTCCCCTGTTACGACCCCAAACTCTACAACGGCTGATTCAAACCCACAAACAGCACCAACATGCTGCTACCATTCTCACGGCTCAACTTTCCGATCCTCAAGGTTACGGACGGGTATTTTGTAACGGTCAAAACATCGTCCAGCAAATTGTTGAAGACCGCGACTGTAGCGCGGCTCAAAAGCAAAATCGTCGCGTTAATGCTGGGGTATACTGTTTTCGCTGGCAAGATTTAGCGAACGTACTACCGCAACTACAAGCAAACAACGACCAAAAAGAATACTATTTGACAGATGCTGTAAATTTGCTCCAACCTGCGATGGCGGTTGATATCGAAGACGAACAAGAAATTTTGGGAGTCAACGATCGCGAACAGTTAGCAACAGCCTACGAGATTTTACAAAGACGCATCAAGTCCTATTGGATGTCAGCAGGAGTGACGCTGATCGATCCAGCTAGTGTCACAATTGATGACACGGTAAAGATTCAACCAGATGTTGTCATTGAGCCACAAACCCACCTACGGGGTCAAACGGCGATCGCCTCTGGCTGTCGGATTGGACCGGGTAGTTTAATTGAAAATAGTCAGATTGGCGAAAACGTCACCGCGATGTATTCTGTTGTCAGCAACAGCATTGTTGGTGCTGAAACTCAAATCGGTCCCTACGCTCACCTACGAGGTCAGGTTGAAGTTGGCGCGGCTTGTCGGATTGGCAATTTTGTGGAATTGAAAAATACGAAATTAGGAGCAGAAACCAAAGCTGCCCATTTATCGTATTTAGGCGATGCCACCATTGGGGAACAAGTCAATATTGGTTGCGGTACGATTACAGCTAACTATGATGGTGTAAAAAAGCATCCTACTAAAATTGGCGATCGCAGTAAAACGGGTGCTGATAGCGTCCTCGTCGCTCCAATCGCGATCGGACAGGATGTCAACATTGCCGCAGGCTCGACTATTACCGAAGACGTACCCGACGATTGTTTGGTTATTGCCAGATCGCGTCAGGTCGTCAAACCTGGCTGGAGGCTGAAGTCGAAGGAGTGATTAGTGACTAGTGGCTGGTGACTAGAATTAGTCCCCCTTGTCTCCCTTGTCCTCCTACTCCCCCTTGTCCCCTTCCCTAGCCACTTAGTCACTAGCCACCAGCCACTCAAATACAACCAACCTGCGTCCCTACGGGCAATTCCAAAGTATCGCCAATGCGATCGCCATTGTGGAAAGCAGCCAAGATCACGTCGCTAGTTTTACCCCAAGCGATCGCCCCAGAAGCATCAAGGGCGATCGCCCCTAAGTCTCGCTGGCGATCGCTGGCTTCAGTAAACGATCGTTGCATCGCATCTAACAAAGACATACCATCCGTGACGCGGACGACGATCCGCGCTGCCAAACACTCATCGATGATGTCTTCGCCGATTCCCGTACAGCTTACGGCAGCGTGTGCTGTAGCATAATTTCCCGCAGGCATGGCAGAATCGCTGACACGTCCGATGCGTTCAAACCCTTTACCACCTGTAGATGTACCAGATGCTAGCTTTCCTTGGCTGTCTAGCACGACTACGCCAATTGTCCCCCGTCTAGCACTTGTATCGACAACTGCGGTGTCTGCATCATCTCCTACCCCGACTTCTGCCACTACCGCCGCCATCGTCTTTGTGAAATTTTCCTGCCTTTCTTGCAGCCATTCGTTGAGACGACGCTCCGTAATCGGATCGTAACTAGGCAGTTGCAGTTCTCGCAATAGTTCTGCTGCCCCAAAGTCTGACAACACGCGATCGGGAGAGTTTTGTAAATATAATGCTAGTTCGATTGGATGCTGGACTCGCGAGACATTGATCGTACCGCTAAATCTTTGAGCAATACCATCCATCAGCGCCGCACTCATGCGAATTTGTCCGTCCGATTGCAGCACCGATCCCGTTCCAGCATTAAACAAGGGATCGTCTTCTAACATTTGGCAACCACGTACCACTGCCTCGCAAGCACTCTTTCCTTCTAGCAGTAAAGCATAAACATCTTCAATAACCGGGTAGAGCGATCGCCTCACTGCTTCCACTCCACCTTTGCCGTGTAGCGAACTGCCTGCACCACCATGAATAATGACTTTTGGTTGCACGTCTAACTCCATTTCGTCTCCGTGCTTAAAAGTACCACAAAGAGGCTAGAACAGCGACCAGCAATCGGTGATTAGTTCTCAGTTGTCAAAAGCCATAAGTAGAAAACACTTACGACTGTACGGGCGGGTTTACCTGAAATATTTGTCAGAGTCAGATTTCTTTTGTGAACCCGCCCCCTACAACTTACTCCTCATTAGGACTGACTCTCTAGCTCTGCTTTCATCCGCTCCAAAGTATTATGCATTTGCTCAAACATTTGCTGCGGCGTGATCCCAAACTGATTGAGCTGAGTTCTAAGTTGTTCTACCGTCATTTGTGCCATAAAGTCTTCTGAAAGTTCAAAGCGCTTCATAAAAATCCGATAGCGCTCCATCATGGCTTCCATTTGATCGATATATAGCTTTTTTCCTTCGCGGTCAAATTTGCCGTAGCTATTCCCCAGCTTGATCAGCGCTTGATAATCCTCAAACAGCTGTTTGGCTTCCTGTTGAACTATATCAGAATCAAAAAATCCCATAGCGCTTGTAATTATTTGAGTGAGGCACTCAGAGTTTTTATAGGTACGTCTAATATCATTCTAGTTTAGACGACAATTTAATACAGCAGTCATTGGTCATTGGTCATTGGTCATTGGTCACTGCTCGTGCGCTCCCTGCTCCCTGATAACTGATAAGGGAATGAATAATATAGAAGGTAAGGTAGTTAAAAAAGCGATCGCTGGCTTGACAAAATACCTTTAATCCCCCCTTTTCCTTTGGAGTTGTCCTCATGAGCATCGTCAGCCAACAAAAAAATCGTAAAGTTGCTGCTACTCTGGCTTTTGCTTGTACGGTGTTGCCGATGCCAATCGCTGGATTGCACAAGTTTTACTTGGGACAGCCTTTGTGGGGACTGCTTTATCTACTGCTATCGTGGACACCTATTCCCCGCGTTGCTAGCGCTATTGAAGGGTTTTGGTATTTAGTACAAGACAGTGAGGAGTTTGACCTCAACTTTAATTCTGAATTCGGTGAATTAGGCATGTCTGGAACGAGCGTAACTAATCTTGCCAATTTTTCCATTTTATCTAAGCGCCCCTCAACTACAGTCATGCCAGCCCGAGTGAGCGCGATCGCAGATGCCATGAGAGAATTAGACAATCTCCGCCAAGAGGGGTTAATCTCGGAATACGAATTCGAGCAAAAACGCCGCCAGTTATTAGATAGTATTTGAAATAAGTCGGAAGTCTTAAGTAAAGAACATCTAGCCACTAACCACCAGCCACTAACCACTGATAACTGACTGCCAAATGTTAAGCTGGCTGCAAATTCAAACGATCCGCAATAGATTGCTAAACGATCCCTATTATCGGTTGCAATCATTAGAAGAAATTGCTGTGGCGGTGTCTTTAGGAATTCAGATTGATGTCAACCAGGCAACGGTAGATGACTGGTTGAGGCTACCGGGACTTTCCATACATCAAGCGCGATCGCTCGTTCAACTCAGCCATGCTGGGGTACAGTTTTATTGTATTGAAGATATTGCCGCTGCTTTGAGCGTTCCCGTACAACGCCTCGCACCCTTGACACCAATCCTCAAATTCTGTTACTACGATGCAGAGACTTCTCCTCTGATTCGCCTCAATCCCAATACAGCGACAGTAGAAGATTTAATCCAAATTCCCACTATGGATTTGGCATTAGCGCAAGCAGTTGTAGAAAATCGTCAGATGGCTGGTGCTTATCGAAATTTAGTTGATTTTCAAAAACGATTGTCCCTTCCAGGTCAGATTATTTCTCAGTTAATGCATTATTTAAGTTTTTGAGTCTCATCTTAAGTCACTTAGCGATCGCTCGTCAGCAATACTTTTGAATTTTGACTTTCCACTTTTGACTTTTGCTGCACGACCATTTTCATATTAGCTGGAGGAGCAACTGTTAAACCGCGACGAGTTGGTTTGACAGGACGGTTACTTGCTAATTTGAGATCGTAATTTGAAAGCATATTTGCTAATACTAATTTCATTTCAAATAAGGCAAAAGCTGCACCGATACAGCGGCGATTGCTACCCCCAAAGGGTAGATACTCGTAAGGAGAAAATTGCCGTTCTAAAAAGCGTTCTGGAATGAATTGTTTAGGTTGAGGATAGAGATCCTCGCGCTGGTGGGTGAGATAAATAGAAATCACCACGATCGCACCTGACTCCAACTGATAACCGCCAATTTCCATTGGGACTTTCAGAATGCGCGGAAAGGGACTAATTGCAATTGGATAGATGCGGAGAGTTTCGCAACAAACAGCATTCAAGTATGGTAGTTTAGCGATCGCACTCGGGTCGGGATTGTCTCCTAGCGAGTCAATTTCTGCTTGTAACTTTTCTTTGACTTCCGGCAGGCGATCGAGCCAATATAATGCCCAGGCAAGTGCTGAAGCAGTCGTTTCGTGTCCGGCAAATAATAAAGTTAGCAGTTCGTCGCGCAATTCTTCATCGGTCATGGGTTGACCTGCTTCGTCTCGCGCTGCTAGTAGTAAAGAAAGAATATCATCGCGCGGTGGAGACGTTACATGTAACGTCTCTACACGTTGTAACATCTCTGCACGTCTTTGTTGAATTTCTGCAACTAACAGATCGTCAATTTGCTGTTTCATTTGCAAAAACAGTCCCCAAGGACTCCACTTTCCCCAATCTTTTTGTAGGGAAGGGAAGAATAGTACCATCGAACTTACAGGGGAACTGACAGTTTCTAACAGAGAGGTTAGCAGTTTTCGTAGGCGATCGTAACGTTCTCCACCATCCAAACCAAAAACAGCGCTGAGGATGACGCGCATCGAGATTTCTTGTGTCGCAGCACGAACGGTTATCGATTGTCCCGATCGCCACTGACTGGTAACTTGTGTAGTAATATCCCAAATAGTTTGTCCGTAAGTTCGCAAGCGATCGCCGTGAAAGGGTGGCATTAATAACTTACGCTGACGCTGATGTTTCATCCCGCCGAGTAAAATCAGCGAATTAGCTCCTAATAACGGTAGTAAAACATCATTGCCGCTATTAGTATCAAAAAACTCTGGATTTGCTCCTAAAACTTGCTCGATCGCGGCTGGATTGCTCAAATATACCATCGACGGTGAGGCATTCTTGGCGATCGCAAAGATATCTCCATACTTCTTCGCCCGTGCCTCCATCACCTCAAATGGGCGTAAGATCCAATTAATAAATCTCAGTCTCCGCAGCCAAGGCGGACCACTGGGACCATCAGGTAATCGCATACTAGGGGTTAGGGGTTAGGGGGGACAAAGAAGACAAGGCGGACAAAGAAGCTGTTCTAGCCATCAGTCACCAATCACTGTTTTATTCTAATGCTCTTATAGCTGTAGCGGTTAGCTAATCTAAGGCGATCGCACCTCATACACAATTTACTCCAATTACAATACACTTCTAGCAGAAGAAGTGAGTAGCGAGCAGTGATGAATATTGACTAGTACGCGATAGAAGTGGTGCATGACTGATGGAACCAGCTTCTTGCCTCTAGTCACCAGCCACTAGCCACTGGTTCCACTGATAACTGATATGTTCTACCTCCCTGTTTCCATATTGCTGTTTATTTTACTTTTGTTAGTATTTCCTTTTATTTGGTTCGCGCTGACACTGGATGTTGTCCAGATAGCAGTAGCAAAATTAGGGTTTTCTGCCAATGCTGCTCTATTTTTATTGGCAGCAATAATTTTTGGCAGCACAATTAATATTCCTTTATACAAGGTAGAATCTCAAGTTGAAATCATCGATGATTACAGCAATCTGTGGGTACGACAATTTTTCGGTATTCCCCTACCGCGCATTCGTCAAAAAACAATTGTTGCTTTAAATGTCGGTGGTGGTTTAATTCCCGTTCTTGTAGCTTTATACCAATTTCGCCATGCTAATCCACTAGCAATTGTTTTAGTCACGGCAATTGTGACAATTGTAAGCTACTACGCTGCTCGTGTCGTACCAGGAATCGGAATTCAGATGAATCCGTTGCTGGCTCCAATAACCGCCGCGATCGCGTCTGCTTTCATCACTAGAGGAATCCACGCCGCACCCGTCGCTTTTGCTGGCGGCGTGTTGGGAACTTTAATCGGTGCGGATATTTTACACTTAAAAGAAATTCAGCGCATGACACCAGGAGTTCTTAGTATTGGTGGTGCTGGCGTGTTTGACGGAATTGCCTTGTGTGGTTTATTTGCTCTTTTGCTATCGTAGTTTCTAGATTCTGCAACTTAGGAGAGATGGAGCATCGATTCAAAATGCAGCTTGGCAACTGGTTTCAAATAGAAAAAATTATTCGTAATTTAGAAGTAATTCAGAATTTTATTGTAGTCTCTTTATGTTTTGGTTTATTCTGTGTCATGATAATTCGGCTAGGAGATATGTTTATCTCTCTGCTACATCCTTTAGAATTTCAGCGCGTCACTTCTGACATTCTATTCATTTTAATTTTAGTAGAATTGTTCCGCTTATTAATTATCTATTTACAGCAGCAGCGAATTTCGGTTGGTGTAGCAGTTGAAGTATCAATCGTTTCTGCATTGAGAGAAATAATTCTACGAGGTGTATTGGATATTCCTAGTAGTCAAATGATAGGAATTTGTAGTTTCTTAACCGTGTTGGGTTTACTACTCTTAGTTCGTGCTTGGATGTCACGCATATACGATCGTCCTATGAGTTCTCCAGTAGAATCAGCAAAACCAGAAAAATAATTATTGTCAAACTAAGCGACGGTCAGCGATTATCAGTAAATATTGACCCCATGAGATGATTTGAAAAATGAGTATGGAAAACCGTTTAGCAGCCTTTCGTAAATTGCCATTAAGAGCGCAACTAGCTCTAATTAACTCAACTCGCGACAATTCAGTATTGAGCCAAAAAACAGAATATCTCGACAATTTAGAACGCATTCATGCAGAATGCCTCAACTCAGCAACTCCAGAACAAAAAATAGCCTATGAAAAGGCTAAAGAAAATTTATGAAAGGAAGTCAAAAGTCAAAAGTCAAAAGTCAAAACTGAGGATCCAGGAGTTAAAGGGATTTCGCGCACCACTCACTAATGACAAACAACTAATGACTAATTAAGTCCAATACAAAACTTTTGCTTGAGGAAAACGCTGTTGAATCTGGCGCTCGAAAAATCTGCGTAACTCTCTCATCGTGTCAGAATCGTATACGTATTTCGTACCACCAAACTTATTGCGCTTGACGCTGCGCTTTGACTCGTCCATGTCTAACTTAGTCTGAGGATACCAAGAAAGCAAAACTTCTTTGGAACCTGGAGTAAAACGGTGAGAAATCAACTCAA